>JAQXHT010000125.1 GCA_029007415.1 bacterium | reverse complement strand
AAAAGCTAGCGAAGTACCTGATGCTATTAAAAAAGCTATTCAAGCTGCTAATAAAAACTTAATCACTGTTCCTCTTGTAGAGGGAAGAACTATTCCTCATGAAGTTGTTGGACGTAGTGGTGCTGCTAGAGTTATGTTAAAACCTGCTAAAGAAGGTACTGGAGTTATCGCTGGTGGTAGCGTTCGTGCTATCTTAGATTTAGCTGGAGTTCGTGATGTTGTTTCTAAGTCTTTAGGAGCTAGAACTAAACTAAACATGGCAGAAGCTGCAATGAATGGTTTAAGAAGTATGAGAACAATCGAAGAAGTTGCCCAACTTCGTGGTAAAAAAGAAGAGGAGATTTTAGGATAATGAAGTTACATGAATTAGAAAAAAATATTGGTGCTAAACACTCTAAAAAACGTGTAGGTCGTGGATCTGGTTCTGGTTTAGGTAAAACATCAGGTCGTGGACAAAAAGGGCAAAAAGCACGTAGTGGTGGAAGCATAAATCCAGTATTTGAAGGTGGACAATTACCATTATATCGTCGTCTACCTAAAAGAGGATTTAGTAACTATCCTTTCAAGAAAGAATATGCTGTTATTAATCTTTCGGATTTAAATGTATTTGAAGATGGAACAGTTGTTACTCCTGCTTTATTAAAAGAAAAAGGAATTGTTAAAAAGCAACTTTCAGGAATTAAAGTACTAGGAGAAGGACAATTAGATAAAAAACTTACTGTTCAAGCTCATAAATTTTCTAAAAGTGCAGTAGACAAGATTAACGAGTCAGGAAGTAAAGCTGAGGTGATCTAGTATGACATCTCTAGTAAAGCAATTATTCAAGCCTACTAATAGAGATTTATTAAAAAGAATAGGTTTTACAACACTAGTTCTTGCTATATTTATTATTGGAACAACTATTCAGGTTCCTGGAACAGAAAGTATAACTAAGAATCTTGGATTTTTAGAATTAATCAATTCGATGGGTGGAGGAGCATTACAAAACTTTTCAATATTTGCTTTAGGTGTTATGCCATATATTACGGCTACCATCTTAATGCAACTATTACAAGAAATTGTTCCTTCCCTACAAGAATTAAGTAAACAGGGTTATACTGGAAGACAAAAAATTAATAGAATATCTCGTTATTTAGGTATATTATTTGCTTTCATTGAAGGCTATGCATTTTCTTTTATGTTTTTAGGAAAATCTGCTGCTCCTATGGAATATTTATATGTTTCCCTTATATTGACAGCAGGTACAGCATTGCTTCTATGGTTAGGAGATCAGATATCACAAAAAGGTATTGGTAATGGTTTAAGTCTTATAATTATGGCTGGAATCATTGCTACCTTACCACAAATGTTTATAGATGCCTTTAATGGTTTAGTTACGTTTAGTGGAACTACTCAACAGATTGCTTTTGGATTAGTTCAGTTTATACTTTTTGTTTTAATTTACTTTGGTATTATTGTAGGTGTTATTTTTGTTCAAGAAGCAGAACGAAAAATTCCTATTCAATATGCTAATAAATCTGGAAGTTTTGGAAATCAAGCTTCTAGTTTTGTACCAGTTAAGATAAATAGTGCTAATGTTGTACCAGTTATTTTCGCATCAAGCGTTTTAGCTATACCGACTATTATTTCAGCACTAGTAAATAAAGAAAGTGTTACTTTATTTATTCAAAAATATTTAACTTATACTACACCAGTTGGTTTTATGATTTATGTTATTTTAATATTCTTATTTGGTTTTGTTTATACATATATGATATTTAAACCAGAAGAGTTTTCAAAGAATTTAGCAGAGAATGGTGGTTACATTCCAGGAATAAGACCAGGTGAAGAAACTAAGAATTATTTTTCTAAAGTTTTAATGAGAGTTACTTGTATTGGTAGTGGTTTTTTATGTATTATAGTAGCTTTACCAATAATTTTCTCAAATGTAACTAGTTTACCAAGTAGTGTTAGTATTGGTGGTACAGGACTTTTAATCGTTGTTGGTGTTACCCTAGAAACTTATAAACAAATAGAAGGTAGTCTTCTTTCTAGAAATTATAAGAAAGGATATCACCGCCGATGAAAAATATTATATTAATTGCTCCCCCTGCTGCAGGTAAGGGGACACAGAGTTCTTTAATCGAAGAAAAATACAATCTTCCTCATATAAGTACAGGGGATATCTTAAGAGATATCTCTAAGGAAGATTCTGAAATAGGTCGTTATATTTTAGAAACGTTGTCATCTGGTGGATTAGTAAAGGATGAAATTATCTATGAATTAATTGAAAAAAGATTAAAACAAGATGATTGTAAAAATGGTTGTATTTTAGATGGCTTTCCAAGAAATTTAGAACAAGCTAAAAAATATGATGAAATTTTATCAAGATTAAATCAAAAATTAGATTATGTTTTAGTTTTAGATATTGATTCAAAAATCTTAGAAAAGCGTATTACTGGAAGACGTATCTGTTCTAATTGTGGTGCTGTTTATAATATAAATACAGAAGCACAAAAACCAAAAGAAGAATCTATTTGTGATAATTGTGGTGGTAGATTAGAACAAAGAAATGATGATAATGTAGAATCATTTCAAAATCGATATAAAGTTTATGAAGAAAAAACTGCACCACTTCTTGACTATTATAAACAAAATGGTGTATTATATGTAATCAATGGTGTTGGAAGTGTGCAAGAAGTTTTTGAACGTATAGATAAGGTTTTAAAGGGGAGATAGTAGTGATTACAATTAAAAGTAAAAGAGAAATTGAACTTTTAGAAAAAGCTGGTCATATTGTGTATTTAACACATAAGTATCTAGAACCCCTTGTTAAACCGGGTATTTCAACTGAAGAGTTAAATCGTTTAGGAGAAGAATTTATCATAAGTCAAGGTGCCACACCTTCATTTAAAGGCTATGAAGGCTTTCCTTATGCATTATGTATAAGTGTTAATGATGAAGTTGTGCACGGTTTCCCTTCTAAAAGAAAGCTTAAAGATGGAGATATTGTTTCCATTGATATTGGTGCTTGTTATAAGGGATATCATGGTGATTCTGCTTGGTCATATAAGGTTGGTGGTATAACAGATGAAGATAAATACTTGCTAGAACATACTGAAAAAGCTTTATATGAAGGAATTAAACAAGTTAAACCAGGTAACCATATTGGAGATATATCTAATGCAATTGAAGTTTATGCTACTAAACATAATCTTGGTATTGTAAAAGAATTAGTTGGTCACGGTGTTGGAACAACTGTTCATGAAGATCCTGAAGTTCCTAATTATGGAATTGCTGGAAAAGGACCTCGTTTAAGAGAAGGAATGGTTATTGCAATAGAACCAATGCTAACTCTTGGTAGTCCTGATATATATGTAGACTCTAATGATTGGACTGTTATTACAGATGATGGAAGTCGTTCTGCTCATTATGAACATACAGTAGCAGTTACAAGTGATGGAGTAAAAATTCTAACAGGAGATGATAAATATGGCGAAAGATGATGTAATCGAAGTTGATGGAAAAGTTTTAGAAATTATACCAGGAGGTAAGTTTAAAGTTCAATTAGAAAACGGTCACATTGTTGAAGCTCACGTTTCTGGTAAAATACGAATGAATTACATTCGCATCTTACCGGGGGATACAGTGACAATTGAACTATCACCTTATGATTTAACACGTGGGCGTATAACCTATCGGAAATAATAGGAGGGATAATAATGAAAGTACAAGCATCAGTTAAAAAAAGATGTCCAAAATGTAAAATTGTAAAAAGAAAAGGTAAAATTGTTGTTATTTGTGAAAATCCAAAACATAAACAAAGACAAGGTTAGTAAGAAGGAGGATATAGAATGGCACGTATTAAAGGTGTAGATATTCCAAATGATAAGCATACAGTTATTTCATTAACTTATATCTATGGAATTGGTAGAAATTTAGCAAAAACAATTTGTGAAAATGCAAAAGTTGAACCTACTAAAAAAGCAGGAGATTTAACTCAAGATGAATTAATTGCATTACGTGATGAAATCAATAAGCATCTAACTGAAGGAGATTTACGTCGTGAAGTTAGTATGAATATTAAAACTAAAATGGAAATTAATTCTTATGAAGGTACACGTCATAAAAAGGGACTTCCTGTAAGAGGTCAAAGAACTTCTCGTAATGCTAGAACTCGTAAGGGTAAAGGTAAAACTGTAGCTAATAAGAAGAAAGTATAGAGAAGGAGGTTATGAATTATGGCTTATAAGACAAGAAAGAAAAAAGTTAAAAAGAATGTTCCTGAAGGTGTTGTACATATTCATGCTACATTCAATAATACTATTGTAACTATTACTGATAAGGATGGAAATGCTATCAGTTGGGCATCAAGTGGTGGTTTAGGATTTAAAGGAAGTAAAAAGTCAACTCCATTTGCTGCAGGTATGTCAGCTGAGCAAGCTGGAAAAGTAGCCTATGATTTAGGTATGAGAAAGGTTGAAGTTTTCGTTAAAGGTTTAGGACCTGGACGTGAAACTGCTATTCGTTCTTTACAAACAGCAGGTCTTGAAGTAACTTCAATTACTGATGTAACACCAATTCCACATAACGGATGTCGTCCACCAAAGAGACCACGTGGATAATTAAGGGAGGCGAAAACTGTGTTAGAATTTGAAAAACCAGTATATAAAATTACAGACTATGTAGAAAGTAATTTCTATGGAAAGTTTGAACTTGAACCATTAGAAAGAGGATTCGGAACTACTTTAGGTAATGCCTTAAGAAGAGTTATGTTATCATCTTTACCTGGAAGTGCTATTAGTGCTGTTAAAATAGAAGGAGTTCTTCATGAATTCCAAACTATCGAAGGTGTAGTTGAAGATGTAACTACAATCATCCTTAATTTAAAAGGAGTAGTTGTTAAAAACTTTACAGCTGATACAAAAATCATCTCTTTAGATGCTGATGAAGAAGGTGTTGTTACAGCTGGAGATATTGAAACAACTTCTGATGTTGAAATCGTTAACAAAGATCACGTTATCGCTCACTTAGCTAAGGGTGGTAAACTATCTATGGAAATGATTGTTACTAACGGTAGAGGATATGTTAAGAGTGAAGATTCAAAATTAAAGAATGAAAATAGAGCTAAAGGATTTATCTTAATGGATTCTATCTATTCTCCAATTGAACGTGTTTCACCAACTGTTGAAAGCGCTCGTGTAGGACAAGATGAAAGCTATGATAAATTAGTTCTAGAAGTATGGACAAATGGATCTATTAAACCAGAAGAATCTATCGCTTTAGCATCAAGAATTTTAATTGAACACTTTAATTTATTAACAAATTTAAGTGATATAGCAGATATGAGTGGTATGATGATTGAAAAGACTGAGGATCCTAAAACTAAGGCTTTAGAAACATCAATCGAAGATTTAGACTTCTCAGTACGTGCTTATAATTGTTTAAAACGTGCTGGAGTTCATACCCTACAAGATTTAGTAAATAAAAGCGAAAATGATATGATGAAAATCCGTAATTTAGGAAAGAAATCATTAAAAGAAGTTCTTGATAAAATTAAGGAATTAGGACTTGATTTAAGAGACGACGATTAGAAGGAGGTAACTATGGCATATAGAAAATTAGGTGTTGATAATAAACATAGACGTAGTATGTTAGCAACTCTTACAAAACAATTAATTATGAATGAGCAAATTGAAACTACTGAAACAAGAGCAAAAGAAGTAAGAAAAATGGCTGAAAGAATGATTACTTGTGGTAAGAAAGGTGACTTAGGTTCACGTAGAAGAGCTTTAGCTTTTCTTCACAATGATAAAAAAGTGGTTGAGAAAGTGTTCAACGAATTAGCTCCTCGTTATGCTAACCGTAACGGTGGATATACACAAATCATTAAGTTAGGTGAACGTCGTGGAGACGGAGCTTTAACTGTTATCTTAAAATTAGTAGAAGAAGCTTAGTCTTCTTTTTTTTGTCTATATTTGTTATACTATTGTTGGAAATGGTATGGTGATATTGAATGACAGAAGTAATAATATTTTTATTAACTTTTATCGTTGTATTTTTAATTTATGAATTAATACTTGTTAGAAAATATAAAAAAGGAAAAAGTTATAAACGACCAGTAGAAGTTACATATTTGCTTAATAGATACAATTTAAACTTAAAGAAAGTTAACTATAAAAAACTACTTAATATAGTTAGCCTTGTTAGTTCTTTTGATATAGCGGTTGTTGTAACTGTTATGGGACTTACTGATAATTTCTTACTAGAAATATTAATAGGATGTTTTTTAACTATAATATTAATATTAAGTAGCTATTCTATAGTGGGGAAAATCTATCAAAAGAAAGGATATACCAAATAAAATATAGACCAGTTCGTCTATATTTTTTGATTATAAATTACTAATTGTTTAGAACTATCATTCTTACTACAAGTAGTTAGAATTAATTGTTCATTACTAGATTTTACAACTTCAATTTTACCAGTTTTATCTTGTTCTTCTATCCTTTTAACTTTATACGTTAATTCTTTATTATTGATAGATAGCTTAATTTTATCATTTTCTTTTAACTCATCAAGTCGATTGAAATAAGCAATTTTACCATTACCAGAATGTGCTGCTAGAATAATTAATGATTCATTATTTAACTCCGATTTATTTAGAATAGTTATATGTTCTTCAACATTATTTCTCTTATCATTGATATTATAAATGTTTTCTTTGAGATTAATCTTATCAATTGTTAGAGTTGCAAGAATGTTGTCATCATTATCATTTTCTACATTTATATTGCTATTTATTTGTCTAGCAGTATTTTCTACTCTTTCTATATTTTCAATTTTAATAATTTTAGACTTAGTAGTATGGGTATTATCTTGATAAATTATAAAACAGAAAATTATATATGCACTAAGAAGAAATGTAAGCTTTCTTTTCATTAAATTGCGCTTCCTAATAAAGCAAGAGGAATACTAACATAAGTGTTTGGTACATCAACGATTATAATTTCTTCTTTCTTAGGTTCTTCATCTTTATAATCATATATTTTATATTTATAATCTTGTTTTTCTTTAATAAATACTTCAAATGGTTCTACTTTACTGTAACCCTCAGTAGTAGTTTTTTGTTTGATAGTATAGTGACCGTATGGTAATTCAATACTAGCTAAACCATTTTCATCTGTTGTGATAGTTTTTACCAGTTCCTTATCTTTATTATAAATTTCAAAAGTGACATCTTTTTCACTTTGCATTAATTGCTTATCGCCATAACTTTTTTCAATAATTATCTTACCTTTAATAACTTCATTTTCTAAGACTTTATTTATAGTAGTATTATTTTCATCAAATGTAATTTCATAGAAGGTATCATCTTTAATATAACCAGTTCCAGCTTTAGTTTCTTGTAAATAATAAGTACCAAAATCAATAAATGATTTGTCACCTTCCCCAACTATTTCTGCTTTTCCTTCATCATTGAATGTTATATCAGTGACTTTTTCTTTTTTACTATTATATAAAGTAAAGATAGTTCCTTTTAAATCAGCTTCGCCTTGACCTTTGAATTCTTTCGTATCTTTATCAATCTTAGTTAGATTTAATTTTAATTGATAAAAACAGAAAGTAACTGGTACCTCCATCGGTTTACTGGAACCGATACTTACTAATCGTTGTGAAATACCATTTGCATAGTATAAAGCTCTATCTCTTCCTAAACCATAATTACTATAGAAAATTTGGGTATGGCAGACAGAATGATTTCTTTTAATAGAAAAAGTATTTTCAGTTAAATTGCTTTCATTATCTTTTATAGTGGTAAAATTCTTTAATATTCCATTAGTATCAGTTATTGTTATTGTTTTTCCGATTAGTGAATTATATCTGTTATTAGCAAAACTAGGTGTTTTTTTACTATCACTAATCAATCTTTCAATCTCATTTTTTTCTTCAGTAAAAATATTAACTCTATTACCGTTTAAAGTATCAGTAAAATAAAATTCATTATTTTTATCTACTGTTTCCCAAATCATCATTTGTGTTATGGCATACCATTTAGGGTCAGTATGATCTTTATAAAGGTATCCAAAGTTAACTAAATCTGTTACTCGCTGCCAAGTGTTACTATCATAACTTGCCTGTGATATCATTCCATCATAAGTGTTATTGCTGGGCTGAAAAACTTTGAAAGGCTCTAAGCAATAAGCAATAGAATTATCTGTTGAACTTTTGTAAAATCTAGCTTTCTGGTAATGTTTCATTTTTGTACTTTTATCATATCTCACCATATATATACCATCAATATATTCTCCTTCATAGAAAGTATTGGTTTTAGCATAGACTTTAGTGGTATTACAGATAAAAAATACACTTGTTAATGTTAAGAATAATAATATTTTTTTCATAAATTCCCTCCTTTTTCTTAACGGTTTTTACAATAACACAACTACAATTTGAAATGCAAAAGGGGAAAATTGCAAATTCAGCCCTATTTTTAGCCGAAAATGGCGCTGGCTACCCCTGAAAATGCAAAATTCGGCAATTTTTATGCCTGAATTTGCAAAATTGGCATAATTTAAAAAAATTTATTTTTATGCTACAATAGTTCTGTAAACGGAGAGTGATATTAATGACAGATATAGAAATATGTGACCAATATAAATCTTTACCAATTCAAAAAGTAGCAGCAAAGTTGGGTTTAAATGATGATGATTTAATACTATATGGAAAAGATAAAGCTAAGGTAATTCATAATGCTACAGAAAAAAGAGGAAAACTAATCTTAGTAACAGCAATGAGTCCCACTCCATATGGAGAAGGGAAAACAACAGTCAGTATAGGTTTAGCCGATGCTTTTGCTAAGCTAGGAGAAAATGTTTCCTTAGCATTAAGAGAACCATCACTTGGCCCTGTTTTTGGACTTAAAGGAGGAGCTACTGGTGGAGGTTATAGTCAAGTTGTACCTATGACTGATATAAACCTACATTTTACTGGCGATTTTCATGCAATAACTTCTTGCAGTGACTTAGTTAGTGCAGCAATATATAATCATATTGAAAAAGGTAATAAGTTAGGCTTTTCAAAGATACTATTTAAACGTGCTGTTGATATGAATGACAGGAGTTTAAGAAACATTGAATTTACCTGTAATAAAGAAAAATATACTGACCATTATACAATTACATCAGCTAGTGAAATAATGGCTACTTTTTGTTTAGCTAATTCTCTTATGGATTTAAAAAAACGACTTGGTAATTTATTACTGGGTCTTACTAGTGATGATAAACCAATATTAGCTAGTGATTTAAAACTAGAAGGAGCTCTAACTGCTTTACTAAAAGATGCTTTTCTTCCAAATCTTGTTCAAACACTAGAAGGAACCCCAGCTTTTATTCATGGTGGACCATTCGCTAATATAGCACACGGAACGAGTAGTGTTACTTCATTAAAACTAGCTCTTTCTTTATCTGATTATGTAATAACAGAAGCTGGTTTTGGCGCAGATTTAGGTGCAGAAAAATTTATGAATTTATTTTGTAATATAGCAAATGAAAAACCAGATGCTGTTGTATTAGTAGTAACGATTAGATCAATATTATATCAAGGGGAAGGTGACTTTACTAAAGGTCTTTCTAATATAGAAGCGCACCTTGAACATCTTTCTAACTACAGTGTACCAATAATAGTTTGTTGTAATCATTTCACTACGGATGACTCTTCATATATTGATAAATTAAAAAAATTTGTGGAAGAAGCAAATTGTCAATTTACTCTAACTGATAGTTATGCAAAGGGGAGTGAAGGAGCAATAGATTTTGCGTGTAAAGTAAGAGAACTAATCAAAGAACAAAATAATTTTGTACCACTTCTTACTGATAAAATGACTGTAAGAGAAAAGTTAAATATTTTGGGAGAAAAAGTATATCATGCAAAGGAAATAATTTATAAAGAAAAAGCTCTGGAGCAATTAAAATTAATTAAGAAACTAGGTTTAGAATATCTTCCAATTTGTGTTGCTAAAACACAGTATTCAATTTCAGATGATGCTAAAAAATTAGGTTTTCCTAAAGATAACTTGTTGACAGTAGAAGATATTGTTATAAATAATGGAGCAGGTTTTATTACTATTCTATTGGGAAAAATAGTAACAATGCCAGGATTACCAACGAATCCAAATTATGAACAAATAGATGTTGTTAATGATAAAATAATAGGTATTTTCTAAATAAATAAAAACATACTAATAATGGTGATTAATATGGGATATTTATTAATTTTAGGAAAAGGTATTACATCAATAATAGTATTATTTATACTTTCTAAAGTAATGGGACGCAAACAAGTAAGTCAATTAAATGTTTTTGACTATATTATCGGTATAAGTATTGGTTCTATTGCTGCTGAAATGACTTTGAATAATGAAGTGGATTTCTTTGAAGGGGTATTTGCTATTTCTATTTATGCTATATTTGCCTATTTAATAACCCTCTTAACTAATAAAAGTATTCTAGCTAGACGTTTGTTGATTGGTTGTCCAACGGTATTGATAGAAGATGGTAAATTAAACTATAAAGCTTTAAAGAAAAGTAAATTAGATTTAAATGACTTTTTACAGGAAGCAAGAATTCAAGGATATTTCAATCTCAGTGAAATAGAATTTGCTATTATGGAAGCAAATGGACAAGTTAGTTTCCTTCCTAAAAGTAATGCTCAACCAGTTAAAAGAAAAGATATAAAATTAAAAATGTCTTATGAAGGATTATGCTGTAATGCCGTTATAGATGGTAAAATAATGATAAACAACTTGAAGGAAATAGGTAAAAATGAAGAATGGTTAGTAACAAGACTCAAAAACAATAAATATAAAGACATAAGTTCTTTAGCTCTGGTTATTTTAGATAGCAAAGAAAAAATGACAGTTTATGAGAAGAATATTAATAAAGAAGTCAGAGTTTTAGAGTAACTTCTTTTGCTTGACAAAAGTCATTTAAAATTTTATGATGAAGTGGATAAAGAGGTGGGAGTATGCTAAAGATTTATAATACAGATTTAAATACTAATGAGTTTAGAAGGCTTAATGATTTTGAGATAGGATGTTGGGTTCATTTAGAAAAACCAACAGAAGAAGAATTACAAAAAGTATCTTCTTCTCTTGGTATTAAGAAGGACTTTTTAATAAGTATTTTAGATGATGATGAAAAACCGAGAATAGATGAAGAAGATGGTACTAAGATGTTACTTTTAGATGTGCCTGTTAAAGATAGTAGTAAGGGTTTGCATGAGACTAAGACTTTACCGTTAGCAATTTTAATTGTGAGAAATGATTATATTGTAACAGTAGCATTGCAAAAATATGAATTTTTGGAAGAATTTTCTAGTGGTAAAGTAAAGGAATTTTATACTTATAAGAAAAGTAGATTTGTTATTCAAATTATCTATCGATTAGCAGTCTTATACTTAAAAACATTACGTGATATAGATAAAAAAATAGAAACAGCAGAAAGTAAGATTTTAACCGCTACCAAAAATGAAGAATTAGTTAATCTACTAGCATTAGAAAATAGTTTAACTTATATAATTACTGCTTTACAAAGTAATGGTGTCGTTCTTGATAAAATAAAAAAAGGCAATGTCATAGAAATGTATATAGAAGATGAAGATTTACTAGATGATGCTATTATTGAGAATAGTCAAGCTAGCAATATGGCTGATTTATATAGAGGAATACTAAGTAGTACTACAGATACAGTAGCTACCGTTATTTCAAATAATTTAAATGGTATCATGAAATTCTTAGCAGGTATTACAATTGTAATATCAATACCTACCATGATAGCTTCCTTTATGGGAATGAATGTAAGTTTTGGAAAGTTTTCTCATAATCCATATTCATTTTTCTTCCTTTTAGGTATATCTTTCTTATTATCAATTATAATTGCTATTATTCTTAAAAAGAAAAATATGCTTTAGTTCTTATTTACAAATTATGAATTTTATAGTATAATATGCAATATTTGTAGGGGGAAGATTATGAGCGTTGATATTGCTAAATATAATGAAATTGTTGCAAAAGCTAACAATTGTGTAAATTGGTTTGAAAAATTAGATATAAAGAATAATAAAATAAACTTTTATCTTGCTAATGGTGATATATTAAATATTAGAATTTTTGAGGCTAACATTGCTCATTTATTAGGTTTTAATATTTCTTATTTAAATATGACTAATAAGTTTAATAAAGATTTATCTAACTATGATAAATTAAAATATGTATTAGAAAAACCATATATATTTAAAAATTTACTTATTAATAATGATATTAGTACTGATTTTATGTTTTCTGATTCCATCAATCAAAAACTAGCTGTTTTTAAAGATAATTTATCTATTAGAAGCGATGATATATATTGTGTTATAAAATATGATAATGAAAAAACATATCAAGCTATAAATATACCAGATCCATGTGATTATTATATTATTAGAAAAAAAAGAAATAATTACTTAGTTTTAGGTTTAATAAATGATGGTAATGTATATACTCCAGTAACATCTAGGTTATATGATGATAAAGAAAAATTTGATGAATTTATGAATAGAGTAGCTAGGAAGCAAGAAATAACTTATCCACATTTGCTTAATATTAATAATTCATATCGTGATTATAAAGTTAATGCTTTTTTTCCTCTTTCGGAAAAGGAATATATACTTAATAATATAATAAATATATCTCAAAAGTATTCTGCTACTCCTGCAGTTGCTAGAGATTATGCTTTTACTATTAATAAATTTAAAACAGTTAGAGAAGACCAAAATATTAATTTGAATATTTTAAGATTGTTATCAGATAGTATCAAGAGTGGAACAGTACTTGATGAGAATACTATAAATCAAATATGTGGAACAACTAATGATATTCCTGGGATTATCTCAACTCTAATATCTATCTGTAATGATATTTTATGTGATAGTACTTCATTAAAAAATTCAACATTGAAAGCAAAAAATAATGAACTTAATGCTAGAGTAAATCAGTTAGAATTAGAGTTAGCTGAGGAAAAGTTAAAAAATCAGAATGTAGAACATCAACTTAATCAATTACTTGATGAGAATACTACATATAAAAGTCAATTAGATGTTTATGATCAAGCTTATCAAAAAGTTATGACACTTAGAAAACATAAATAGAAAAAATCTCTGTTTTGTACAGAGATTTTTATTTATGATTTTTTAACTTCTTTAATTTATGATATAGATTAAAACTAATATTATAAGTATGATACCAAAATTTATTTATGATAAGGTCAAATTCTCCGATTAGTTCTACTACTTGGCCACCAAAACTTTTCTTAAATAAATATAGACCAAGTAAAGGATTATCTTTACTAAAATCTCCCGTAATACCATAAAAATTATAAGTATCATAACCATTTTCTACAGCATATTTTATTCCTTCAAAGTGAAGCGTATAAGCAGACTGGAAAGACATTAATTCTTTTTTACTACCACCAAATAAAGATAAAACTTCATTTCCATATATTAAAAATAAAATTCCTCCAAGAATAGGTTTAGCACCATATTCTTTTTTCATAGATTTAGATTTTTCAATATTTTTTTTAAGTCTTTCAATTTCGTCTTTATCTTTCTTTTGATTAGCATTATACTTCTTTTCATTCATAGGAACAGTTTTGTTATTAAATTTTTCTTCACGTTCTTTGATAGCTTCTTCTAGTTTTTTTATTTCTTTTTGTGTATTCTTTATTTCTTCATCAAAATCAACTTCTGCTACTAAAATTTTTAAAATACCAGAGTCATAAAGAGTATCCCACATATTCTCATAATAGGAAAGAGGACGATCGATAAAATCTCTTCTTTCCCCAGTATGTTGCATTATATCTTTAAATATTTTGATTTCATCACGAGTGATTTCTCTTGATTTAACACCAAGTCGTTCATTTTTTCGTAGTATCTGTCTAGTTTTAGATTCCATATCTTTCATAACATCATCTAATGAACGATTTTTAACTGTTATAGTGTGCATCCATCTAGGTTGAAGAGTATCTTGCATTAAGTTAAAACCAAAGTGATGATAACCTAAAGATTTAAGATTATCAACAGTATCACTGTTATCTATACCATCAGGAACTAAGTCACCATTTAAATCATGTTCTTTATACATAACATAAGGATCGATTTTAATGAAAATAGCATTTTTTTCTTTGGCAAATTTTTTAATTTCCTTAGTAAAAGTAGTTAGTAATTCTAAATTATGATAATCAATTAAGAAACCACGAGGAGCATAAAACATTTTCTTTTTAATAACTGGTATTTCTTTAGAAAGAATTAAACTAGCTGCTTTAATTTTGCCTTTATCTTTTAACCCCACATAGTAAGAATTCCAGCCATTTCTTTTCTTTAAATCAGCCCATTCTTTTGTTTGGTGAAAAGTTATTTCTTCATTATTTATAGCCCAATCAGTAAATTCTTTAATTGTTAATATTTCTAACTTCATCTTTTAACTCCTTCTTTTTTCTTTTCTTAATATAATTTCTATAAAGTGGAACAAGTTTTGTAAAAGCAAAGTAGTAAATTGGTTTTAAGACATAATCAAATTCTCCCATAAATTCGATATAATCCCCACCAAATTTTTTCTTAAATTCATGAAGTCCTAGTCTTGGATTATCTTTTGATAAATCACCAATTGTTCCAAATTGATCATATATCTCAATACCTTTTTCTTTACAAAATTTCAAGTGCACATAATAGGTATGGTAGTTAGTATAAGTTTCTGTTAACAAATTATGATTACCTGCATATAACACCCAAGCCTTGTTTCCATAAGTAACGATCATATGTGCTGATAGAGTTATTACTTTGCCATATTTATTTTCAATATCTTTATACTTTTCTAAATCACTTACTAATTTATCTTTGCGACGTAATAGTTCTTTTTGTTTATTTTTAGCACTTTTAGAAGTCTTTTCCTTTTCCTTTTCATATTCATCATTAACTTCTTTTAAATCATTTTCTAAAATATTCATAACTTTTTCTAGATTGACTTTACCTAGAAATAGGAAGACATCATCATTTTTTTTAAATAAACGATAAAGTGTTTCGTAATACTCGAATGGATAAGAAACAAAATCTTTTCTATCTTCAGTTAACATCATTAATTGATAAAATTCTTTTAAATCTTTTTCACTACCAATTTCTACTTCTGTTGCTAGTTTTAAAGACTTATTTATTCTTTGCATAGTAGTTTTGGAAAAGTGTTTTTCAATATCTTCCATATCTTGTTTCAAGTCTACTCTAAAAGTATAACGAGGCTGTCTAGTTTCAAAGTTTTTGGTAAAACCTAAGTGTTTATAACCTAATTTAAGTAAACTATTCATTATCTTTTTATCTTTTGCTTCTTCTAAAATAACCTCACCATCATATTTAGTTCGTTGCCAAACAATATCAGGATCTAACTTAATATATATAGCTTTTTTCTTTTTAGCAAAATTTACTAATTCTTTGGTGAAACTTTTAAGTAACTTTTCATTATGAAAATCAATAACATAACCACGAGGAGCATAAAAATAACATAATTTAAGAGGAAGATGTTTTTGTAAAAGCAAAGTAGCTGCTAAGATATTATCATTATCATCAACTAGTCCTAAATAATAAGGAGTAAGACCTCTTTTCTCCTCTGATAATTCTCCCCAAGCAGCTGATTGCAAAAAATGACTTTTATCTTTATTGTTTCTTACAAACTCATCAAATCTATCTATATCTAATTCTTTTAATTTCATAATTGTTTCCTCTTTTCTACTTAAAAGTATAGTATTTTCCCTATTAAAAGTCAATTTTAGTATACCCTTAAATAGCTATTTAACTCATTCTAACCAAACGACAATTGGATAGTGATCGCTAAAATTGTCAAATTTTTCATCCTTTATAACTTTGAACTTATTAATGTGCATTTTTTTAGAAATAAAAATGTGATCAATTGCTTTATTTTTACTATGTGTTTTATAGGTTTTTTCTAAAACATTTACTCTTTTTAAACCAATTTCATCAAGTTTTTCGATAAAGTTTTTTAACAGATTATTCGTAATAGTCATATTGAAATCACCAGTTAAAATTACCGGAACATTTTCAAGTCGAATTTTATTTAAGATAAAATCTAGTTGTTTTTTCTTCACTTTATCATTTTTAACAGATAGATGTGTATTGTAAAAAGCGATTAGTCCAAATTCTTTTGTTTCTATGTAAGAAGTAGTTAAAATTCTTGGAATGATATTAGGAAAAGTTGGTAGGTGTTTAGTAGTACAGATTTTAACAGGTTCTCTAGAAATTATGCTATTAGTCTCATCATAACGTTTTAAAATTACTAAAGGATAACGGTATTTTCCGTTTACACTATATTCATCACTAATTTCTTTTTTAGCTCTTTCTAAATACCAATAAACAAACTCTTGCGTTCCTAGAATATCAATAGAGTAGTCTTTTAAAAACTCTTTTAGTAAAATAACGTTATCTTGATTGTTAACTTTTCCGTTATATTTCTTTAATTTAAATTTATTTTGAAGATTGTAGCTTCCAACCACAAGCATAAAATCAACTCCTTCTAATTAAAAAGGTAGACACCTAGCGTCTACACTATTTTACATCATATATTTATTATTTGCACTACCATATCCAGTATTTTGACTAGAGTAAGGAGTTATTAGATTATTTTCTAAGTTACTAACTCTATTATCTAATCTTCTTAGTTGTCTTTCCATTCTGTTAATTTGATTTTCTAACATTTGTATTTTTTCCTGACAATTACTTCCCATTCCACTACCTTGTCCTTGGTTAGGATCAAAAGCAGGTGGGAACATATTATAAGGTGGCATTTGATTCATCATATTTATCCATTCCTTTCGCTTTATTATATGCAACTAATAAATACTGTGTTAAAATATTGACTGGGAAGTGATAATATGCGTATAAGAAATGTAAAAAACAAAGAAGAAATACTAAATAATTGTTCATTTTTAATAGAAAATCCTAAGGAATATAAAGGTAGATTTAATGAATTATTTGGTAATGATAACCCTATTTATCTAGAAATAGGTATGGGAAAAGGACAATTTATTTATGAAAATGCTAAGAAATATAAAGATATAAATTTTATTGGAATTGAAAGATTTGATAGTATTATGGCTAAAGCAATTTTAAAAATGGAAGAGGTTCCTAATTTGAGATTAATTAAGTATGATGCTAGTTTGATAGAAGAAATTTTTGACCATGAAATAGATAAATTATATTTAAACTTTTCTGATCCTTGGCCTAAAAATCGACATGAAAATAGACGATTAACTAGTAGAGTATTCTTAGAAAAATATCAAAATATATTTAAAGATAAACAACAAATAGAAGTTAGAACTGATAATAGAGACTTTTTCTTATACTCAGTAGAATCTCTTGGCGATATGGAATACACTCTTAATGAGGTGTCATTTAACTACCAGTCAAAAGATTTAATAATGACTGAATATGAGAGTAAATTTCGTAAGAAAGGTGCAAAGATTTATCATCTTTTTGCAGAAAAATGATTTCAAAAGTTTATATTATTTGCTATAATAAGTTAAGAGTAGGTGAAATATGAAAAAGAAGATACTATTTCTTTCCCTTCTTTGTTTTGTAGTAACAGGGTGTAGTAATCTTTCTAATAAGAGTATAGATGAACTACTTTCAATATTACTTAAAAGTAATACTAAACATTGTAATGTTGTTTTTGATGGGTACAAATACTATATTCCTAAAGGAATAAAATTTGTTACTAAAGATGATTATAATGCTGTTTTATTAGATGAAAATAATAGAAGTTATTATTTCTATAGTGATGTGATTCGTTATTATAATAAAGAGAAGTTGGATTATAAGATTAATGAGAATGCATACTATTCTAAAAAATTAAATTATAATGGTAAGGATGGCTATCTTGAGATAACTAAGCTTGATAAGGAAGATTCATATTTTATTGAATTTATGTATAACTATGGAAAAATAGAAGCGATAGTTAAAGAAGACGAGATAAAAGAAGTATTACCATATATGAGTTCTATTTTAACTTCAATATCATATAACCGAGTAGTTTTAGATACCTTGATAGGTAAGAAGATTTTAAGTTACAAAGAAGAAACTTATAATGTAATGAAACCTAAAGGAAATAATGCGACTAAGGAAAGTTATCTTGACTATGAAGAAAAATATGGTACTTATGAAGGATACACAGAAAAGAATACAGATGAAGATAAGATAGATATCGAAGAGACAGAATAATGAGGTGAATTAAGTGAAAATACTAGATAAGTTAAAGAATGCTCTTTTTGAAGAAGAGTATGTAGAAGTTGAAGAGAAAAAAGAAAAGAAAGAAAAACCTATCGCTAAGAAGATGATTTTGCCTGAACAGCGAAAAGAAAAGAAAGAAGAAGCAGTTTTTGAAGAGGATGTTAAGGAAGAAGAAGTAAAAGAAGAAAAGAAGACTTTTAAATTTCCTGCTATTACTGAAGACGACTTTGCAGAACTAGATAATAGTCGCAGTTATCCAAAAAGAGAAGAAGTTAAACAAGTAGTAGAAAGAAAAGAAGTAAAAGAGGACTTTCATCCTGCTTATCCACCAAGACAAAAAGAGAATAAACCTGTTGAAGTAAAGAAAGCGCCATATGGAGCTAAAAAAGAAGAAATAAAAATTGATAGTTATGGAACTTATGAAAAGAAAGAAACAAAGAAAACTTTCCATCCATCTCCGGTTATTTCTCCAATTTATGGTTTAATTGATTCTTCTGACAAAAAAGAAGAAGTTCCGACAAAGAAAGAAGTTAGAATAAGTAGTAGCTATTCATCAAGAAAATTAGATGTTGATAGTGTTCGCGCTAAGGCTTATGGTGGCGGTGATGATATTTTTGATGAAGAGTTATCATCAAATGGTAAGAACAGAAAGAAAAAACAACGTAAAGAAGAAGAGTATATTGATTCAAGTAATGATGATGATACTAATTCTATGTTAGATATTAATGATGATACTCCAGCTGTTCCTAAAGTAACAGTAGGAGATGCAGAGGAATATTTTGAAGATTTAGGCTTAGAATATAATGTTGACTATAAGGATATTTCTCATGAACGTAAAACTGGCAGAAGAAGCGATTTGAGACATAAAGAAGAAAAGGATGAAGAACTAGAAGATAATTTATTTGATTTATTTGATTCAATGTATGATGATAATAAAGAAAATTAATTATAGAAAAGAAAGGAGTCTTAGCTATGGAATTTGTCAATGTGTTTTTACCAGTATTAATGTATAGTTTACTAAGTGTTCTTATTGTTGTACTGATTGTTTTAGGAATCAGGTTATTAGAGACTGTTAATAGAGTAAATAAACTATTAGATGATGTTGAAAAGAAGATGGATTCTATGAATGGTTTATTTAATGTAATGGATTTTGTTACAACTAAAGCAACTATAGTAACTGATACTATTGCCTCTACAATAATGGGAGCAGTTAGTAATTTGGTAAAAAAAAGAAAACAGAAAAAGGAGGATGTAGAATAATGAGTTGTGAAAAAAAGAAAAGTGGAATAGGTAAATTTGTTGCAGGTGCAGCTATTGGTGCTGGTCTAGGTATCTTATTTGCTCCAAAGAAAGGTAGGGAAACAAGAAGAGAATTAAAAGAAAAGATGGACGAGCTACTTAATAAAGCTAAAGATATCGATATGGATGAAGTAAAAGAAACTTTTGAAAGAAAAGTAGATGAAATTAAAGAAGAATTAGAAGATCTTGATAAAGAAAAAGCTTTGAAGATTGCTAAGAAAAAAGCTGAAGATATTAAGAAAAAGTGTCAGGAATTAGTTAATCTTGCTGTAGAAAAGGGTACACCTGTTTTAGAAAAAGCAGCAGAAGATATGCGTCTTAAAGCTATTGATGTTACTAATGAAGTATTAGAAAAGTTAGAAGCAGCTGGCAAATAATAAAGAATTGAAGACTTTATAGATAAAATCTATAGAGTTTTTTTGTACTATTAAAAAAGTTGAATAAAATTTCGCTGTGTCCTAGTTTGTTAGGGGTGAAAAATTATAGTCAGAATAAACCTTATAGAAATCAATACCAGAAGTATTGTTATAAACATTACTTGAATTAACTGTACAACTATTTACAGTTGCTTTTTTCATCATAGTTAA
>JAQXHT010000124.1 GCA_029007415.1 bacterium | reverse complement strand
GACACTAGATCCTAAGTCTAGCGCGTCTGCCAATTCCGCCATACCCGCGAATAAAAATGGTGGACCCTGATGGACTCGAACCATCGACCGCCCGGTTATGAGCCGGATGCTCTAACCAACTGAGCTAAGGGTCCAGAACTTTCATTGCTATTTAATGATAGCATAAATTTTTAAGAGGTGCAAGTGATTTTCATAAATTTTTTCTACTTTTTGCTATAAGAAAGAAAAAAGATAATTCTAGGTATTAGCTACCTGATTATCTTTTACTGTTTCGTTAATTTTTTTTGCCATATTCTTTAAAGTTTTCTTAACAGAAATGAATATTACTAAAGCAATCACAAGAATTATTATTCCAACAATTAGTAAAGTATTCCAACCAGAATTCATAACATATTCACTAGGATTATTCGGATTGTACTTAACAGTAATAGTGCTTTTAAAACCAGAGCGATTACTTAATAAATTAGGTGAACCCTTATATGTAGTACCATCAACAGTATATTCGTATAAACCATTACATAGTTCGACTCCATCTTCATCATACTGACAATCAACATAATCTACAAGTTTTCCCTCAGTTTGTAAATAACCTTTAGCTTTACTACTATCATTCATCATCGAATATGAACTAATTCCAACAAAAGCTATACCAATAAGAAACCACGGAATAAGTATAATTATTAAGATAATATTTGCTATATGACCAGCTTTTTTAGTATTTGACTGAATAACTTTAATATTTTCTTGAGAATAATCTACATTTAAAAAATTACTACTTTGTTCTATAGGTTTTAATTCTGCATTACAATATATACATCTAAGATTTGTACTTTGATTTTCTTGTTCACAATTAGGACATTTAATGTTATCCATTATTTACTCCTTCCAATTTAATAGATAATAAGTGAAAGTGACTAGCTACCAAGAGCCACCACCTCCACCACCTGATCCTCCACCAGCAGAACCACCACCAGAACCTGATGAACTGCTAGAAGAGTCATATGACATAACACTTGTAGCTGAACTCATTGTAGAATTCAGAAATGTTCCAAAAGTAGCTATATCAAAAGCATCAGGACTATCATACCAAGTTGGTGCTTGCATCGAGATAACTTCAAATTTCTTTATCCATTTATCTGAAACTCCTAAAACATAAGTATAAGGTAAAATATTGTAAAAGTATGTTGGATTCTTAGTAACCATCGCTTCTAATTGCTCTTTCTCTGCCGTCTCTAAAAAGTTTTTAAATCCTTCAATTTTTCCTAAAATTTCATTACCATATGCTGTTCTTTTAGGCAGATAAGTTAAACATACAACCATTCCTAAGACACAGACAATCCCAACAATATAACCTATTAGATAAATTGAATCTTGTTGTAGGGCTGGCAATACTAATGTTGCCCATGGAAGTCCACCAAAACCTAAGCCCCATATAATGAAAAACAATATCACTGATATAGAAGAGAGTTTATTACTTAAAGAATTTCTTATTTTAGGATCAAGTAACATTTTAAACATAAGTGTAAAGCCGACTCCTGGAAAGAACAATGCTATTAATAAATTAGATGCTCCATATTCTAAAACTGGTGGTATGGTAATTAAACAATAGGTAGCAATAATCATATAAATAATAAATTTTGCTTTACTTGAAGCAGACTTTTCAAAGATTTTACTTTTATTTTCTTTATTATTAATATTAAGTAAAATATTAGCCATAGTTATATAAAATTTATCATATAAATCAACTGATGTTACTTCCAAAGTTGAAGTACTGTTTTGGTTATCAATATTTTCTGATGGTCTTCCCATTGCAAATAAACCATTTAAAAATAGTCTTTCATTAACATTATCACCGTCATATTCCTTTAACCTGATAAATTTAAAACCTTTAGCTTTAGAAAATAGTGATTTTTCTTCTGTCTCTACAATTTTTATATAACCTTTATTAGCTAAATAGATTAACAAGGAAGTAACATCTTGATTTACAGCTTCGCCTTTATATAAGAAACCAACTTCTAGACTGTTAAATCCTTCTGGGGGATAAAATTCTACAGTTTCTACAACTTGGTTATCACGACCAAATTTATACCATAATAATATTGATATTAGTAAGAATATAATAGGAAACAAATAGATTATATAATTAAATAAATTAATATCTAAACCAGCTCCCACAAAATATCCTTCCGGTAATTCACAACGTACAGTTAATGCTTCATTTTCGAAAAGAATACAATTATAATTTCCTGTAATCGTATTGCCACTAACACTATACTTTATTTTGCTACTATCAGTAGAACCTACCCTACCTGCTGAAAAGCCAAGTTTACTGGAATCAAAACTTTTTGGCATTGTAATAGAAAAAGTTATATTACCAATCACTGTATCCCATTCATTACCAATTATATTATAATAAAGTTCATCATAATCTTTTACAGGATCTTTACCAAGATTATAAGTATACTTGATAATATATTCCTTTTCACCAGTTAAAGTTTCACTAGCTGAACCAATTTTTATTTGATAGTTACCACCTTCTTTTAAGGTACTATTTTCTGCATTAACATTAACATTTTTAACTTGTGTACGATTAGTAGAAGTCGTACCATCTAATCTTTTAATAGTATTCTTTAACGGAATAGTTCGAAATATCCCATGTTTTGGAACATTAAAATAAGTATCAATTGTTTCTGTAACATCAAAAGTATTATTTTCATTAACTACTATATTAATATCATACTTATCAATTACATAATCGTAAGAACTATAATTATCATTTTTACTAGGTGTTAAACTAACTAAATCATAATCAGATAGAGCATAAGTATTTAATGGATAAATAACCACTAATGATATTATAACTACTGCCAAGAAAATTATTTTTTTAATATTTTCTTTCATAACTCCTCCAAATTTTATGTATTATATCGTTTAATTTTATACTTCCAACATCAACTCCTCTTATTATGATTTAATTTTATCATATTATTTATTATTTTAAACTAATAATTGCAAAAAGACTCAGTCTACAAATAAACTGAGTCTTCGCACATCTCTTGAAAGAACATGAATAACATTTTATAGGTGTTTTGATTATGGGTAAATTACCCCAACACCCAATGTTAATATACTATATTTGACTTCATTTAGCAATAAAAATATCAAGAAAATCGTTAAAAATAAGTTACTATGCTAATTTTTTCTTTTAATTGCAAAATGAACAGTTCATTTAACTATTATCTTATTTAGTTTTTCTTGAACCAACAACCATATTTTCTTCGTTTGCATATTCAATATTTTCAAAAAACATTGTGTTTTCTTCTTGTAATGTTTCATTTATCAATTCTTGATAATTATCTTTTCGCTTAGGAGTATGTAATATTTCTAAATCTCCATTAAATATGGTGGCATTGGGAAATAAATTTGCAACTGTCTCTATATATTCTTTATCATAATTTTCACCTCTAGTACAAATTCCATTTACTAATTCCGAAGGAATTCCACCTGGAATTGCAGACCAATCGCAGAATGGTACGGCCCAATTAATATGAAAGTTTTTACTAGCAGGAGAGAATGGTTCAATTATTTGATCAAACAACTCTATTTCTTCTTGTGAATATATTTCTGTAATTTTTTCTGGAGTTAGTTGCTTAACTTTTTCATATTCAAAATAGTCTAAATGCAATAATTGTTCAAGGATTGGATTTGTATTATCAAAAAATAATAAGACTCTAGGGTCAGGAGTTTCAGGCTTTAAATTCCTAGAATTATTAGTTTTTGCCTGTTGTTGTTTTCTGGGATTATCTGGAACATTTTCTTGATGAATTCTATCAACAAAAGCACAAAAAAGTCCTTCTTTTTCACTCTCTATTTTTCCAAACCATTCACTTGCCAAAATTCCATATTGAGATATTCCTTGCAATGATTCTAATGAATTAGAACATTTGTGATTAATCATACCAGGTAATATTTCTACTTTTCCATCTTTTTGTGGAAATGGTTTTATGTTAGTTTTTTTACTTTCCTCACGAAATTTCAAATATAATTGTTCAAGTTTTTTGACATCAGCTTGTCGCCTTTTATTGCTAAAAAAGGGATACTCTGATAATAATCTATATTCTACCTCTGTTTCTGCTGAATTGCCGCCTCTTAATATCATTTATAATCTTCCTTTCTTTCAAAATAAACGACAATTAACAATACAAAACTAGCATTTTTTAGTAGAAAACATTAAATCATAATAACTAAAAAATAATATCTTTAATTAATTTTGTATTATCATACGTCAACTCAAATATACTATATTCAAATTCATTTATCAATAAAAAGCATCAGTACTTTTATTAAATAATTTAAAAAAATAGTATGCAATTAGTATGTAATCAAATTTTGGCATATTAAAACCCTTATAAAATAAGGGTAATAGCTTTTCTGGTGTCCCCGATTGGAATCGAACCAACGGCCTATTGCTTAGGAGGCAATCGCTCTATCCTACTGAGCTACGAGGACATAACTACATTTTAGCATATATTTACTAAATATGTAACATTTTATTTACTTTCTTTTCTTAACATATACTTTATGATAGTAACAAGAACCACATAATGGTGCATATTCTATCTTTTTATTAGCACCATCTATTTCTACTTCATTACCTTCTCTAGTGAATACACCATCAACTTTTCTAGCATTAAACTTTGCTCTTTCACCACAACCACAAGCACACATAGAATTAGTTTCTAATTCAACGATTTCATCTGCTAAAGCCATTAGTTTAGCACTACCTTCAAATAACTCTCCACGGAAATTATTTCTAAGGCCATAACAAGAAACAGGGATATTCATTCTTTTATTGATTCTCCAAATATCTTCTATTTGCTGAGCGTTTAGAAATTGGACTTCATCAACAATAATATGATTACAACTGAAAAGATCATCTAGTCTTTCGGTTACCAAAAGCTTTTCATCACTTTTAAGTAAGATATCGACTTTTCTCTTCTCACCTTTTCTATTTATGATAAAGTCTGCTCCTTTAGTATCAATCATCGGCTTTATAAGTAAAACTGATTGACCTATCTCCTCTAAGTCGTGAATTTTTTGAAAGATTCTAGTCGTTTTTCCACCTTTCATTGCACTATAATAAAATGATAACTTTTCCATTTCTTCTCCCCTTTCTAAATAGATGATAACAACTCATTCATCTCTTCTTGTTCCTTACTATCCAAAGAACTAGTCTGTAAATCTTCATTAAACCAGTCTGGTAAAATTTCTTTTTGCTTATTATTTGTTAAAAGTTGCTTACTACTCTTACTAGTATTAGTAGATATCGCAATTTTCTTCATCTTCTTATATTCCTTTTCAGTAAGACGCATTGCTTCTTCGACAGTTTCAATGTTAAGTCGTTTCCATTGAGCTGCAATGGTCTCTAAGTAACTTCTATTTAGTTTTTGATTATTAAGTTTTAAGGCATAAGAGATTAAGACATTTACTACACCTGATGACAACTTAAGTTCAAGCATTAAATCTTCGATAAGTTTCAAATCACGTTTCGTTGGTTCTGCTCCTTTTTGTTTACTCTTCAAATAATCATAAGGTGAAGTATTTTCAAAAGTATAAGCCATTTTCGCCCAGTTAGAATTGTCTCCTTCTGGTTTTCTTAAGAATTCTGGCTGTTTTTGATAAATCAAAGTTGGAAGACTTCCAGCATGTTCAAACTGATAATAATTACGACAACTCTTTCTTAACTGTGTCTTATCAATCAAGCCTTTTTCATTTAATGCGGACTGTACTAAAGAAGCCATATTAGTAGTATCAAAGTTATAAACCAGTGCCAAAGAGTTAATTAGTTCTTTTATCTCCTCACTAAAACACTTATTAGAAACCATTGAACTAGGGATAGAACTTATTAATAAGTTGAAATCAATCACCTGTTTAGAAGTAATCTTTGCTTCTTCTCGTTTTTCAATCGTATCTAAAACTTCAAATGGTTTCAAATTACTACTTTTAAAGACCTCATCAAAAGATAAACTTACATCTTGATAATCTCTTAAACTAATTCTTGGTACTTGAAATAGTTCTTGTCTTTTTAAGTATTCTTTCTTACCAATGTTATTATATAGAACAATATTTAAGATTGGATGATGAAAAAACTCATTAGCAGAAATTGGTGAGTATAATAAATATACATAATGATTAACATTTCCAGACTTTACATAAGTCTTAAGAAGACCAACGGCTTCTAACTTTTCTCTAGCAATCATTATATCTTCTAATTTCAACTGCATTGTTGCCATCAAATGATGATGAGTCAAGTCTTCACTCATCTGTTTTAAAGAATCTAAATCATCTATTAAGGTAAAATACAAACTAACTGCTGTATAACCAATAATCGGTTGATAAAGCATAGTTAAAAGTCTACGGTCTTCACTATGAAGAACAGTTTTATTAATAACTAAATATTGATCGGCTGGTAAGATGGTTAAATTCTTCATAGTTTTCCCTCCTTAAAAAAGTATAAACTAAAAAAAGAACTTATTCAAGTTCTAAATTTTATTAATATGGATGACCATTCTCAAGTGTTAAACCAGTAAGAACAGTATATAAACCTACACACTTTCCATCTTTAAAATTGAATCTAAAGGCATAATAGTAATGTGGATTAGTAGTATCAGGAACACTAGTAAGAGATTTATAATTTTCAAAAACATCATCAGCAACTTTATAGTGATTGGCATAATAGATAACTCCTTTTAACGTATAGTAATTATCAGTCTTAACAGCTTCAGTCACATATAATACATCCATCCCATTAAGTTCTTCAGTAATTAATTGTACTTTATCATTATTCACAGTAACATTACAAGTACTACAATTATCATTATCTTTTTCTAAATCACTTATATTACTCTTTAAAGTTTTAATTTGTTTATTTAAGGAAAAAACCTTAGTAGTAGTTACTACTTTATAAGTATATAAATTATAAGTAACACCACCAAGTATTAGAAAACCTATTATCAAAATTATTAAACCCATTTTCTTTTTCATAACTGACTTCTCTACTATTAATTTTTATATAGTATAAACTAAATACTAGGATATTATCTTATCCTAGTACATTATTATTAATTTAATTTCTTCTGTAATTCTCTTAATTTTGATAAAAATTCATTCATCTTTCTAATTTCAGCATCAAGCTTATCATAATTAGCAGTATTTTCTAATGACAATGAATTATTTCTAGATAAGTTTTCTTCTTCTATTCCAAAAATAGGACTTATCACAGGAGTTGGTGTATATGGCTTTTTAGATTTAGCAAATAGCTCATCCATAGTTGGTACTTTTTCTCTTTCTGCTGGTATTTCAAAGATTGGTTCTTCCTTAATAGGAGCTTGCTCTACTTCTTTTGCAACTTCTAATAGTTCAATTTCTTCTTCCTTAGCTTCTTCTTGTTCCCTCATGCTGACAATTTCTTTATCATTTTTCCATCTAGCTTCTAACTCTTGCAAAGTAATTGGTTCATTACCATCATCTTCATGTTTTACAATTTCTTCTTGGGTAATAACTCTTCCTCTTTCAAGTAATTCTTCTAAACTAATAATAGCATTTTCTTCTTGGTCTTGTTCAAAGTTAGTTAGTGTAATATTTTCTTTTGCATTATCTAACATTTCATCAAGAACAGGAATTACTTCTTCATTA
>JAQXHT010000123.1 GCA_029007415.1 bacterium | reverse complement strand
CGCTATAAGTATTGAAGACATCTAGAGAGTAGGGATTGAATAATGACCAATGTTTACTTAAATAAAATTAAAAAAATTGTTCGTTCTTTCTACATAATTTGCTTAAGTCCTCAAGTTAACCATAAATTAACCTGGGGGGGGGGTATTTATTCAATCTAATTAAAACTACTTTCTTTTATTGTGTATTAAAGATAGAGTTATACAATTTCGTATAAATCTGTCTTTTTTGTTGCTATAAAAAAGGAGTTGGTGAGTAGTGAAAAAGAAAAAAATATTGTTTTTAGTGATATTTTTAATACTGCTAATAGGAATAATTGGAGTAAGTTATGCATTATTACAGAAAGATATAATTGGTAGTAATGAAAAAATAATTTATAAAATAGGAGACTTAGAAGTAAAGTTAGATGAATAAGGTTCGAAAGATATAAGTCTGGTGAATGCTGCTCCCCAAGAAGTTAGTGATGGACTAAGTAACGAGCCATATAGTTTTTCGTTAGTAAATAACGCTACAACTGATTTGAAATATACTATTTACTTAGAGGATGATACAGAAGCGAAGAATAAATGTGGAACCGATTGTGAATTAGTTCCATACAACTTCATTAGATATAATTTATCTAATGATAACTCATCATTAAAAACCGAAAATTTACAATCTTCATAAACTGAATTGTATACAGGAACAATTAGCAGTAAATCAACCGATAAATTTAATTTACGAGTATGGTTATCAATTGATGCAGATAATACTGCTATGAATAAATATTACTTTGGAAAGATAAAAATAGTAATAAATCAAGGAGATGATTACTGTATCAGAAATGGTTTCAACACCTTATCAGATTGTATGTTAGTAATGAATAATCATGAATCTAGTGTAGAACTAGCTAAACAAAATATAACTGCGAAAGGCATTCCAGACTTTTCTAAGACAGCCACGACAGATGAAGGTTTATTTATGGCCGAAGATGATGAAGGAGCAAGTTATTATTATCGAGGAGCAGTGAAAAATAATTACGTATCATTTGCAGGATTTATCTGGAGAATTATTCGCCGTAATGGTGATGGAAGTATTCGTATGATTTATGCTGGTAAAAAGACAAACGATACAGGAGAAGCTACAACAATAGGCAAATCACAATTTAATAGTAAATGGTGGGATCCAACGTATGTAGGATATAAATACAACGAAAAATTCTCCCTTCATGAGAATAACGGAACTACAGAATACAACTGGTTTACCAATACACAAAAATATAATTTTGGAACAGGTTACACCTTTGATAAATCAACTAAAAAATTCACTTTAACAGGAACTATCAAACAACTAACTTGGAAAGATAATCATGATGAAATAGTAGCAGGAAAATTATATAGTTGTTTAAACACAGAATGTAATGTAGTTTATAAAGTAACAGGATATCAAAATGATACTACAATGACAGTACAGCCAATCTCATATAGTAGTGATACTTATAATGATGCTGTAAAAAATAATGTAAATTCTGCAGTAAAAGAAATGTTGGATAATTGGTATAAGCATAACATGATTAAATATACAATGTATTTAGCAGATGAAACGTTTTGCAATGATCGAAGTGTTATAAGTGGAACAGGATATTTAGTGACATCATTAAGTCGCTATGGTTCATATAATCGATTAGTCTCTAATAAAAGTCCAAGTTTGAAATGTATGCAAGATAATGATAAATTTAGAGTATCGAATTCAAGTGCAAAACTAGAGTATCCAGTGGCGCTGATAACAGCTGATGAAGTGTCAATGGCTGGAGGTCGTGGACATCATGATGCTTCATATTCACCAAATAGTGATTTTTATTTATACAATACAAAAGCTTATTGGACAATGTCTCCATCTGTTTTTTCTTCGTCTACTTATACATCACTTATTTGGGCAATATATCCCTCAGGAAGTTTAAGTCAATATTATAAGGCCAATGATGATAATGGTGTAAGACCAGTCATAAATTTAAAAGCTGATGTAAAAATATCTAGTGGAGATGGAACATCAATAGCGCCATATAAAATAAATTAGCACTCACTGTTGACAAGTGCTAATTTTTGCTGTATAATATGTCTTGAAAGTGAGGGGATATATTATGTATCAAGAACAAAATCAAGAAAAAGAAAAAGTCTTAGAAAAATATGGACGTAATATAAACGAAGCAGTTCTTGCTGGTAAGATAGACCCAGTTATTGGTCGAGATGAAGAAATAAGAAATATTACTAGGGTTTTATCTCGTAAAACTAAAAATAATCCCGTTTTAATCGGAGAACCTGGTGTTGGTAAAACTGCTATTGTTGAAGGTTTGGCCTTAAGAATTGTTAAAGGAGATGTACCTGCTAGCTTAAAAAATAAAACAGTTTGGGAATTAGATATGGCTTCTTTAGTAGCTGGTGCTAAATATCGTGGTGAATTTGAGGAAAGACTAAAAAATGTCTTAAATGAAATAAAGAAGAGTGAAGGCTCTATCATTATGTTCATTGATGAAATTCATACTATCGTTGGTACTGGTAATATGGAAGGAGCTATGGATACTTCTAACATCTTAAAACCAATGTTAGCTCGCGGAGAAATTCACGTAATCGGTGCTACTACTTTGAACGAATATCGTAAATATATCGAAAAAGACGGTGCTCTTGAAAGACGTTTTCAAAAGATTAAAGTAAATGAACCGACAGTAATGGATACAATTACTATTCTAAGAGGTCTTAAAGAAAGATTTGAAATTCATCATGGTGTAACTATTCAAGATAAAGCCCTTGTTGCAGCAGCAACTTTATCCGATAGATATATTACAGATAGATTTTTACCAGATAAAGCTATCGATTTAATAGATGAAGCTTGTGCAACGATAAGAGTTCAGATGGATTCTGTTCCTAATGCTCTTGACTCTTTAACTAGAAAAATTATGAGCTTGGAAATAGAACGTCAGGCGATAAAGAAAGAAAAAGACCAGTTATCAATGAATCGTAAAGAAGAAATTGATAAAGAACTAGTTGGTTTGAAAAAACAAGAAAAGGACTTTAAAGAAGCTTGGGAAGAAGAGAAAGGTCTTTATACTAAAATACAAAATAAAAAGAAAGAGATAGAAAGAACTAGATTTGATCTAGAACAAGCTGAAAATAAATATGATTTAGAAACAGCTGCTAGATTAAGACATGGAACACTACCTCGTCTTGAAAAAGAACTAGAAGAGCTAAAAAGTAAAGACACTAAAAAATTATTAAGTGACCATGTTGATGAAGAAGATATTGCTACTATTATTTCTAAATGGACTAATATTCCACTTAGTAAATTAGTTAGTAGTGAAAAAGAAAAACTATTAAATCTTGAACAAGCAATGAAACATAGAGTAATGGGACAAGATGAAGCTTTACACTTAGTAAGTGAAGCTATCATTAAGTCAAGAAGTGGTATCAAAGACCCTAATCGTCCGATTGGTTCTTTCATCTTCTTAGGACCTACCGGAGTAGGTAAAACTGAAGTAGCTAGAACACTAGCCAGTGAATTATTTGATGATGAAAAACATATGGTTCGTATCGATATGAGTGAGTATATGGAAAAATTCAGCGTTTCAAGACTTATTGGTTCTCCTCCAGGATATGTTGGTTATGAAGAAGGTGGACAACTTACCGAAGCAGTAAGACGTAATCCATATAGTATAGTATTATTTGATGAAATAGAAAAAGCTCATCCAGAAGTATTAAACTTATTACTACAAATCTTAGATGATGGTAGAATAACTGATTCTAATGGACGTACTGTTGATTTTAAAAATACTATTATTATAATGACATCTAATCTTGGAAGTGAGTATATTCTAGATGGTGATACTAGTAAAGTAGAAAGTGAATTAAAAAATCATTTTCGTCCAGAATTTATTAACCGTATTGATGAAGTGATTATCTTTAAGCCATTAACTAAAGATGTTATTTACGAAATACTTGATAAAATTATTAAAGATATTGAAAAAAGATTAAGTAATGATCAAATCAAATTAGCATTAACTTCTGCTGCTAGAGATTATTTAGTAGATGCCGGTTATGACATTAACTATGGAGCACGACCTTTGAAACGAGAAGTTAGTAAAACGATTGAGAGTTTACTTGCTCATGAGTTAATAAAAGGAACCATTCCATACAATGCTACAGTTACTTTTGATGTAAAAGATAACAATTTAGTAATTTCTAAAGTAGAAGTAAAATAAGACTGAAAATAAAATCAGCCTTATTTTTTTCAACAATTTTTGTGGAAAAAGTTTTTTATAATAAATTTGGTGAGAAAGATGAAAGTGAAAATATTTGATTTTGAAGATGAAGGGGATTTACAAGAAGCAATGAATAATTTCTTAAGTGATTTAGAAGGAGAAGTTGTTGATATTAAATATGAAGTTAGTTCCTTTCCTTCTGGTGAAGAACAAATCTATTGTTTCTCAGCAATGATTATTTACTTTTGTAAATAGTTTTTACACCATAATATGAAGGAAAATATCTCTTATATTTATTATAAGCATTCATATCGATAGGATAATCAAATTCTCCGATATGTTCAAATACTTCTGCTCCAAAGTTTTTCTTAAAATAATAACTACCATCATTTAAATCTTTTACTTCATAAAAATTATAAGAATTGTAATTATCCTCGATTGCTTCTTTAATCATTCTATAATGAATAGAATAAGAAGCATCTAAATCGATATAGTCTTCTACCATACCACCCATCAAAGCGGTGACTTCTTTACCATATAATAAAAATAAATAACCACCTAAAAAGATAACATCTTGATTAGTCTTTTCCTTTAGCTCTGTATAGTATTTTCTTCTATTATTAATTGTTTTCTTTTGTTCATTATATAGAAGTTCTTTATCAATAAAAGTTTCTTCGGTCATGCCACCTTCTTGATAAATTCCTATTCTTTTTTCTTTTTCAATCTGTAAGACTTTTTCTTCTTTCTTTAAATTATCTAATGTTAAATTTAAATCAAGTTCAGCAATCATAATTTTAAATTGGTCAGTAGTAAAAGCATCACATAAATCTTCATAGAAAGGAAGAGTACACTCTAAAGTATTAAAATTTTTATTAATCTTTTTCATCATTTCTTCAAAAAGATTAAATTCATCTTTATCAAGTTCTCTTACAATGTAACCAAGACGATCATTTCTTTTGATAATTTGTCTTGCTTTTTTTTGCATATTATCTAAGATATCATTAAGATTTCTTTTAGTTAAGTCAAGCTTCATTACATATCTTGGACTAATGGTATCATTAGTATTTTCAATAAAACCAATTTTTGTTAAATAATCTTTAATAAATAAATTATTAATACCACCTTGAATAATATTACCATTATCATCTTTACTAGCAGTCATTATTTCTGGATCTATTTTTAAGTAAATACCATTTCTTTCTTTGATAAAGTTAATAACTTCTTTAGTAAATAACTCCAATAAGTCATAGTTTTTATAATCAATTAAAAAACCTTGTGGGGCATAGAAAAATCTTCTTTTAATAGCAAAATTTTCCTTTGAGAGTAATACGGTTGCTCCCAGAATTCTATTTTTATCTTCAAGTCCTAAAAAATAAGCATGCCAAGCTTCGCCACCTTTAAACTTTGCCCAATAGATACTTTGCTCAAAAGGACAAATTTCTAAGTGATTAGCATAATCATTAAATTCTGTTTTAGATAGTTCAACAAGTTTCATCATACCACCTCAATCTTAAACTAATTATACTTGATTCTTTCCCTAAGTGCAAGATTATGGTATGATTATATGGGAGCGTGATTGTACATGGGAAAAAAAGAACTTAAACAAAATTCGTTTCTAAATGGTGCATTTATCGCTACTATGGGGATAGTTATTACTAAAGTATTAGGAATGCTTTATGTTATTCCTTTTTATGCGATAATTGGTGAACAAGGTGGAGCTTTATATGGCTATGCCTATACAATTTACTTGTTATTTCAGTCATTATCTTGTGCTGGTATTCCAAATGCTATTTCTAAGATAATTAGTGAATATCAAACATTAGGTTATAAAAATGCTAAAGAAAAAGCCTTTAAGATAGGAAGAAGACTTGCTATTTTTATGGGGATTTTTGTTTTCATCATCTTAGTATTATTCGCTCCATTCATTGCAAAAGCGATTATTGGAGATTTAACTGGTGGAAATACTTTAAAGGATGTAACTTATGTTATTAGAGTAATTGCTACTGCCATTTTAGTAGTACCAATCTTAAGTATATATAGAGGTTACTTAGAAGGACATAAATTTATTACTCCAACAGCTATTTCTCAGGTAGTTGAACAAGTAGCTCGTATAATAGTTATTATCTTTGGTTCTTATGCTGCTTTAAATGTTTTTCATTTATCATTAACAACAGCAGTCGGCGTAGCAACTTTTGGAGCAACCGCAGGAGCATTAGTTGGTTACCTATATTTACTTGATAAAGTATTTAAACATAAGAAAGAAATTAATGAAATAACCGAGGCAAAAAAGGAAGAGCCTGTAATTTCTACTAAAGAAATATTAGGAAAAATATTTTTCTATGCCTTACCATTTATAATGATTGATGTTTTTAAATCAGCTTATAATTTTGTTGATATGACAACACTAGTAAAGACACTTGTTCATACTGCTGGTTATACAACAGTAGCGGCCGAAAACTCTATGAGTGTTATCTCTACTTGGGGAAATAAGCTAAATATGATAATAGTTTCTATTTCTACGGGTTTAATAATAAGTTTGATACCAAATCTTACTTCATCATCAGTTAAAGGGGATAAAAAAGATGTTCATCATAAAATTAATCAAACTCTACAGATTTTATTATTTCTATCTGTACCAATGACGATTGGTTTATCATTCCTAGCAAAACCAGTATGGGATGTATTTTATGGTAGTAAATCTGCTGTTGGAGCACAAATAATGGCATATTATATCTTTGTTGCTTTAATTATTTCTACTTATACAGCTTTAGTTTCTATTGTTCAAGTTTTAAAATATTATAAAGAGGTATTTATCTCTTTATTTACTGGTGTTTTGATTAAATCTTTAACTAATGTTTACTTAATTAAAACTTTCTATAATTTAGGACTTCAACCAGTGTATGGTTCAATAACTGCTACAATTTTAGGTTATTTAGCAGGTATCGTTTTGTGTTTACATTATTTAAAGAAAAAATGTGGTGTTAGTTATAAGCCAACTATTAAAATAACTGGAAAAATAATTTTAGCTGATGTTTTTATGATTTTAGCATTATTCTTAGTTAAATTTGTTGTACCAATTTCATCTTCAATCAGACTTTTAAATATTCCAATTATTTTGGTATATACTATTATTGGAGCTAGTGTTTATCTATTAGTATCTTATAAATCTGGTGTTATTGATGAAGTATTAGGTAAGGAAATGTTAAATAAAATTAAACGAAAGGCGGTGAGAAGATAATGTTAGAAGAACTCACGGAGAAGGAATTTCAAGAATTTTCTAAAACAAGTCCTTCGAGAAATTTTATGGAAACAATAGAAATTGGTAATCTTCGTAAATCGAATGAATGGATAGTTAATTATCTTGGCCTTAAAAAAGATAAAAAGATAGTAGGTGCAACGTTACTTCTTTCTAAAAAAAGGCACTTTAATAAATATGAATTTTATGCCCTACGTGGTCCATTACTTGATTATAATGATAAGAAATTGGTTAGTACCTTTCTAAGTGAATTAAAAAAATATGTAAAAAAACATAATGGTTATTGCTTAAGACTAGATCCTTATCTTCCCCTTCGTCGTTTTGACGGTAAAGGTAATGAACTTTCTCTTACTTATAATCCTGATTTTACTATTGATTTATTGAATTCACTAGGATTTAAAAAAGCAGATCAAGAAGAACAAGTTTCTTCTATGTATGTATTAAATTTGGTAGATAAAAGTGAAAATGATATTTTAAAAGAAATGAAAGCAAATACTAGAAATTGCATTCGAAAGACAATTAAAAATGGTATTGAAGTAGTAGAATTAAAAAAAGATGAACTTCAAGAATTTTATGATGTAATGATTGAAACTGGAAAAAGAAAAGGCTTTGATATCCGCGATATCTCTTATTATGAAAATATGTATGATTTATTTTCTAAAAATGGTGAGATAAAATACTTAGTGACAAGACTTAATCTTGATAAATATGTTGAATTATTAGAAAACGAAATTATGGAAAATGAAACTAAGAAACAAAAATTATCTGCTTCTAGTTGCAATGACGGTAAAAGAAAAGAATTTGAAACTACTATAGAATCTCTTAAAAAACGTATTAATATTGCTAAGGAACAAAAGAAAGAAGCAAATAAGAGTGTTATCACCTTAGCTGGTTCAATGTTTGTAATGACAAGACCAGAAATAGTTTATCTTTCTAGTGGAAATTATGAAAAGTATATGATGTATAATTCTCAATACTTAATTCAATGGGAAATGATTAAGTATGCTATTGATAATAGTTATGAACGTTATAATTTTTATGGGACACCAATTACTAGCAAGAAGGATAAGTCTTATGGAATATATGAGTTTAAAGCTGGATTTAATGGTTTTATGGAACAATTAATTGGAGAATATGTGGTTGCCACTTCGCCAGTTTATTATTTGATAAATTTAAT
>JAQXHT010000122.1 GCA_029007415.1 bacterium | reverse complement strand
TTTATTGTTGAAACAGAATATACTGGTCGTGGACTTAAAGGTCAATTTAAACAAGCTGATCGTTTGAATAGTAAGTTTATTGCTATTTTAAATAGTGAAGACTTAAATAATAATGAAATAAAGATTAAAAATAATCAAACAAAGGAAGAAGAAATTATCAGTTTAGATGTTTTAATCTACTACTTGGATGAAAAATTAACAACAGATAGTGATGATTGTGATTGTGGACATGAATGTACTGGTGAATGTAATCACGATGAATGCCAATGTGAAGATGAATAGGAAGTGTTAGAAAGATGAAAACAATAGAAAATAATAGTTTAAGATTAACTGATAAAGAGAAAAAAGTAACACTATACGGCTGGGTACAAAAGAAACGTGACTTAGGTGGAGTATGTTTTATTGACCTTAGAGATAGAAGTGGTATTGTTCAGTTAGTAGCTCGCTCTTCAGATGTTTATGAAGTAGCAAGTACTTTAAAAAGTGAATCTGTTTTAAAAGTAGAAGGTATTGTTAGAGAACGTGAATCTAAGAATAAAAATATTCCAACTGGTGATATTGAAGTAGAATTAGAAAATGTAGAATTATTAAATTCATCTCGTGATTTACCTTTTGAAATTACTAATGACACAACTGCTTTAGAAGATACAAGACTAAAATATCGTTATCTTGATCTTAGAAGAAGTAATTTAAAAGATAACTTAATAACTCGTCATAAGATTACACTTGCTATTAGAAACTTTTTAGATAGTAAAGGCTTTGTGGAAGTAGAAACACCAATTATTTGTAAATCAACTCCTGAAGGAGCAAGAGATTATTTAGTACCAAGTAGAGTAAATAAAGGTAAATTCTATGCTCTTCCTCAGTCACCACAATTATTTAAACAACTACTAATGGTAGGAGGAATGGAGAAATATTTTCAAATAGCAAAATGTTTCCGTGATGAGGATTTAAGAAGTGATAGACAGCCAGAGTTTACACAAGTTGATATGGAAATGAGTTTCGTTGATGAAGAAGATGTTATGAGTTTAACAGAAGAGTTAATTGCTCATGTCTTTAAAGAAATAAAAGGTATTGATATCAAACTTCCTCTTAAGAGAATGGAGTATGATGATGCTATCAAATATTATGGTTCTGATAAGCCGGACTTAAGATTTGATATGAAGATAAATGACATTAAAGATATCTTTAAAAATACTGAATTTAAAGTCTTTCAAAATGCTCTTAGTGATAATACTACTATAGCTTGTATAAAAGTAGAAAATAATGCTAGTTACTTTTCAAGAAAGAAAACAGATGAATTAACAGAGTTTGTTAAGATATATAAAGCTAAAGGACTTCCTTTTGTTAAGTATGAAAATAATGAGTTTACTGGTGGTATTAGTAAGTTTTTATCATCTTTAGAGCAGAAAGAGTTAGTAGCTAATTTAAATATGCATAATAATGATATATTATTCTTTGCTGCTGATGATAAAAATATAGTTTACCAAACATTAGGAGCTTTAAGATGTAAATTAGCACGTGAGTTAAATCTTATTAAAGAAAAAGACTATAAATTGTTATGGGTTACTAAGTTTCCATCATTTGAGTGGAGTGAAGAAGAAAATAGGTTTGTTGCTTGTCATCATCCTTTTACAGCTCCATTAGATAGTGATATAGATAAATTAATAAGTGATAAAGCACATTGTTATTCTAAGGCCTATGATATAGTTATTAATGGTTACGAAGCAGGAGGAGGTTCTATTCGTATTCATAACGAAGAAGTACAAGAAAAAATGTTTGAAGCTTTGGAGTTAACTAAAGAAGATATAGAAGAAAAATTTGGTTTCTTTGTTGAAGCTTTAAAATATGGAACACCTCCTCATGGAGGACTTGCTATCGGATTAGATAGACTTACGATGTTATTAACAGAGACAGATAACATTCGTGATGTAATTGCTTTTCCTAAGACAGCTAGTGCTAGTTGTCTTATGAGTGAAGCACCTAATAAAGTTGCTAAAAAACAATTAGAAGACTTAGGAATAAAACTAGAAAAAGAATAACTTTTGGAAAAGAAAGGTTAAAAAAGTTAAGCTTTCTTTTTCCTTACTAGTTTGCTATAATCTTATTTAGAAAAGAAGGTGTTATTATGAATAATATTATTGCAGCGATTATTCTTGGAATTGTCCAAGGAATAGCTGAGTTTTTACCAATTTCATCAAGTGCACATTTAATTATCTTTAGAGATGTCTTTGGTATTGGTAAGGGAATGGGTAGTGACTTAGCACTATGTTTCGACCTTGCCCTTCATCTTGGAACTTTACTTGCTATTGCCGTATTCTTCTTTAAAGACTTTTTAAATATGGTTGTTAAAGGAGTAACTAAAGGAGTAAAAGATAGTGATGGAAAACTTTTCTTTCAAATAATAGTTGCTACTATTCCTGCTGCTATAGTTGGAGTGTTATTTGAAGATGTAATTGAAAATGCTATTAGAACTAATTACTATTTAATAGCAACTGCTTTAATAGCGATGGGTATCATTATCTATATCATAGATAAGAAATCAAAACAAGAAAAAAATGTTAAAGAATTGTCATTCAAAGATGTATTCTTGATTGGTTGTAGTCAAGTATTCGCGTTAATTCCTGGTTTTAGTAGAAGTGGAACTACTATCGCTTGTGCTAGAGCCTTAAAACTAAATAGAGAAGATGCTGCTAAGTTTTCTTTCTATTTATCAGCTCCTGTTGTTTTAGGTGCTTGCTTATTACAATTCGTTAAAGGAGAAGCAATCGCTTTAATTACTTCTAATGTAGCTATATTCTTAGTAGGAATTGTTATTGCTTTCATAACAGGAATTATCTGTATTAAATTCTTATTACAATACTTAAAGAAACATGATTTTAAAGTGTTTATGATTTATCGTATTTTACTTGCACTTCTAGTTATCTTGTTAGTTACATTTAGATAGGAGGCAAAATATGAGTCCTAATCTATCACTTTTTATTACATTTCTATTAGGATTATTCTTAGTAGTTGGAATAATCTTTTCTTTCTTTTTAAATAAGAAAAGAAGAGTATTAGACTACATCTTTGCTCTTGCTTTTTCTCTTCTTATTATGTTAATGATATTTGATTTATTAAAGGAATCATTAGAAACATTCGGGTTTGGTAAGTTGTATCTATTTATTATTTTCGCCTTACTTGGTTTTCTAATATTTAAAATATTAGATCAATTTATTCCAGACCATCATGATCATGTAAAAAGTAGTAAAGAAATCAAAGAAAATATTCATCATATTGGACTACTTTCTATCATAGTGTTAATTATTCATAACATTATTGAAGGTATGGCGATTTATTTTGTTACACTTAGCGATTTATCACTAGGACTAATGATGAGTATTGGTGTTGGTATTCATAACTTACCACTAGGAGTAATGATTGGTAGTGTTTACTCAGAAAGTTCAGAAAAGAAAAGTTTAACAATACCGATGATTCTTCTTAGTATCTCTACTTTTTTAGGAGGACTAATTCCATTCTTATTAAAATTAACTAGTGCTAGTAATATCTTTATGGGAGTACTTCTTTCTTTAGTATTAGGAATGTTATTCTACTTAGTATTTTTTGAATTACTGCCAAAAGTTAAAGATACTAAAAATAGAGATATGACAATTTATGGTTTAGTAAGTGGTGTTTTGATTTTTCTATTAACATTATTCTTTGATTAGGAGGGGTTTGATGTTTTCTACACTTTGTTATTGGTTTTTATGCTTCATGCTTTATTCCTTTATTGGTTATTTAACCGAAATAACTTGTTGTTCTATTAATAATAAGAAGTTAGTAATGAATAGAGGTTTCTGTCTTGGACCTTATTTACCTATTTATGGTTCAAGTTGTGTCATAATGAATTTATTTCTAGCGAAATATAGTAATGACCTTATCACTTTATTTGTTATGTCAGCTTTTGTTTGTACATTAATGGAATATATGACTAGTTTAATTTTAGAAAAGATATTCCATGCTAGATGGTGGGACTATACAGAAAAGAAATTCAATCTTTCTGGTCGTGTCTGTCTTGAAAATTCATGTCTATTTGGACTTGGAGGCGTAGTAATAGTTAGTATTATTCATCCTTTTGTTGAAGGTTTAATCAAGAGTATGCCTGATAAAGTAATGATGATCGTAGCTATCGTACTATTTGTTATTTTTATGATAGATGTTGTTATTACCGTTACTACGATGTGTCAAGTTAAGATTGCTAGTATGAAGTTTACAGCCAAAGATGCGACAGAAGAAATAAGTAAACGCGTTAGAGGTGAAATAATCAAGAATAAGGGCTTAATGCTTCATATGCTTAATGCTTTTCCTAAGATTAAGTTAAGTAATCATGATCCATTAGGAAGAATTAAAAAGACTTTAGCAAAACAAAAAGAAGAATATAAAAAGAAAAAGGAAAAAAGCAAGAGAAAGAAATAATTATTCTCTTGCTTTTTCTATGATTACTTTATTGCCTTGTAATCTTTTATTATCGGGGGATATTGTTAAAGCTTTATTGATATATTCTAAAGATTTAGGGTAATCTTTTAAATAATAATAACTTATAGATAATAAATCATATATAGTATGGTCAAAACTAAATTGTTCATTTATATAAGTTTTAGGATGAGTTTTTATTTCTAATGCTTTTAAACAGTGGTTTTTACTTTCTTCGTATTCAAACAAAGTTGATTCTAAAATAGCTAGTTCGACATAAGCATCTCTTAAATAAGGTGCTTCATTAATTGCTTCTTGATACCACATCTTAGCCTCTTTGTATCTTTTTAATTCTGTGTAACATCTAGCAATAAAACGCATAGAAGCAGCACGTTCATCTTTCCAAGTTGCTCTTTTTAATGATAAATGTTTAATTAATGTATCTATTGCTTCATTGTATTTTTGATGATACATGTATTCTCTTCCCAGATAGTGCATATTTCTATCATCTTCAGGGTCTTCTTTAACGGATAGTTCTAATAATGGTAGATAATTACTTCTACTTTTAGTAGGGTCAGGATAATGATTTAAAGTTATTAAATCAGTTTGCTCTTTTATTTCTTTCTTATCACCTATATAGGTCAAAACTTCATGAACAGGATGAGTCCAGGTGTAATTGTTCCTAGAATGAATTTTTTCAATGTAAAAGTTTACTAACGGTTTGTTTGCTTTATCTAATTTCCAATTATAATTATAAGCAAGTCTTGTAATATTTTCCTTCCAAATACTCTCGAGATTATCTCGCCAACCTTTTTCAAATACTTCATCTAAGTCTGTACAAACGCAAATATCAGTGTCTTGTGGTACTAAAGCTAATGACTTATTCCTAGCTATGTCAAATCTAAAAGGATAAATTGTTTCTTCCTTAACGGTAACCCCTAGCTCTTGTAGTTTTTTTACAGTGTTGTCATTACTACCTGTATCTAATACAATTATTTCATCTGCTTCTTTCATTGATTCTACCCAACGTGATACAAATTTTTCTTCATTTTTACTTATTGCATAAACGATAACTTTAAATTTTTTCATCTTCATCTGTTATTAAGCACTAGGCCCAGTTGGTCCCGTAGGTCCAGTAGGTCCTGTTGGTCCTTCTAATCCTTGAATACCTTGTGTACCTTGTAAACCTTG
>JAQXHT010000121.1 GCA_029007415.1 bacterium | reverse complement strand
CCACGTTGGGCGATTGCTTATAAATTCCCAGCTAAAGAGGTATTAACAAAATTAAAAGACATTCTCTTTACGGTTGGAAGAACTGGACAGATAACACCAAATGCTATCTTGGAACCAGTTATTGTTATGGGAAGTACTATTTCAAGAGCAACTCTTCATAATGATATGTATGTTAAAGAAAAGGACTTAAAAATCGGTGATATCGTTTCTATTAGAAAAGCAGGAGATGTTATTCCTGAGGTAGTAGAAGCTAAGAAGGATAGAAGAACTGGCAAAGAAAAAGACTTTGAAATGATTAGTGAATGTCCAATCTGTTCGACTAAATTAGTTAAAAAAGAGGAACAAGTTGATTATTACTGTCCTAATAAATTGTGCCCTGCAAGACATGTGGAAAGTTTTATTCATTTTGTATCAAAAGGGGCAATGAACATTCAAGGTTTAGGAGACCAGATAATGGAAGATCTTTATAACTTTCATTTCATCAATAGAATTAGTGATATCTACTTATTAAAAAATCATAAAGAGGATTTAGTTAATTTAGAAGGTTATGGCGATAAATCGATAAGTAAGCTTTTAGAAGCGATAGAAAATAGTAAAGAAAATTCTTTAGAAAGATTACTATTTGGACTTGGTATTCCCCATGTTGGAAAAGAAAAAGCGAAGATACTAGCAGAAGAGTTTGAGACGATGGATAATTTGATGACTGCAACAGAAGAAATGTTAACTTCTCTTGATGATATTGGAGGAGTAATTGCAAGTTGTGTGGTAGAGTATTTCAGTAATGAAGATAATATTAAACTAATTGATGAATTAAAAGAACTAGGTCTTAATATGAAGTATCTTGGTAAGAAAAAAGTATTAGATGAAAACTTTGCAGGTAAAAGATTTGTTCTCACTGGAACTCTTCAAGAACTAACTCGTGATGTTGCAAAAGATATGATTGTAACAAGAGGTGGAAAGTGTATTGAAAGTGTTTCTTCTAAGACCAATGTAGTAATAGTAGGAGAAAATCCTGGTAGTAAATATGATAAAGCGAAGACTCTTGGAATACCTATTTGGAGTGAAACAGAATTCTTAGAAAAGTTAGGAAAGGAAAATTAGTAGTATGGCGATAAAATTAGAAAATGATTCTAAAAAACATAGTGGGTTTGATGACTCTAATTATGTAACAATTGCAGAAGAAGCAAAGTTAAAGAAAAGATTTACTATTATAATGGTTGTAGTATTAGTTCTTGGAACACTTATCTTTTTTGATATTTTAATAGCAAGTAATACTAATGTCGGACCATTTCTAGCTATTAAAGTAAAAACTCATAATGATGGCGGTACTAAAGAATATTATGGCCTTGGTTATAAAGCGATTAAATATCGAGTAAGAAATGGAAGAAATACCACAGTGGTAGGGTCTTGGACTTTAAAATATGACCCGGTATCAAGAGTAACTACGATGGAAGAATTAGCATTTTCTTTTAGAAATAATCCAAAAGATGCGCTTTCCAAGTCTTATAAACAATTCTTTAAAGTAACTGGTACTATTGATTCTATAGATGAAAAAAATAAAAAAGTAACGCTTCTTTATAAAGATGAAGATGGTGATAATTATACAATTAAAGCTGAATTTAATTTAAGTGATACTTCAAAAATTAAGAAGTATAAGAAAGGTGAACTTGTTCAGATTAATGGAACATTTATTAAATATACACCTAAAAGACAAAATAATGTTAGAACAGTTACGTTTGAAAATTCCTCTATTGTATAAGTAATATTTTTATGTTAAATAATATTGATGGGATTAAGTATTAGCTTGAAAGGTAGATTTATATATGAATCTATCTTTTTACTTTACCAAAAAACAATTCGACAAAGTTTTTATTTTTTTCTTGATATTATTACAATAGATACACTCGAGATAATGTTGTTGTAAAATGTCAAATATTATGATATTATTAAGATGTCAAGAATACTGATATTTGATAAAGGTAGAAAGTAGGTGTTTAGTATGTATCAATTCTCTAAAGTTAACAAGCAATTAACCTGGGGGGGGGTACTTACTAATTTAAATAAAAAATTTATTTTCTTTTATCGTGGAATAAAGGTAGATTAATTATTGCTATAGTGATATTGATCTATCTTTTTTGTGTAAATTGAAATGAAAGGAATTAACTATTTATGAAGAAGGAAAAGATAAAGAATATACTAACTATCGGAGTAACTTTTGTATTGTTAATTGCAGTAATAGGTATCAG
>JAQXHT010000120.1 GCA_029007415.1 bacterium | reverse complement strand
TTTTCTCTAATATTTTCTTGGTAACGATAGCAAGTGGGGTACACCTGTTCCCATCCCGAACACAGAAGTTAAGCCACTTAACGCCGACGATAGTGTATGCGAAAATAGGAAGTTGCCAAGATTTTTTTTGTTTTATTTTTTAAATATTAAAATTGAATTTTTCAGATTTTGAAGAATTTGATTTTTTTATGTTAAATTTATACTCCGTCGTTAATTTGACATATATATTTTTAATATTACTGAAAATAAATTTATTTATAATATTAGTTATTTTTTTAAAATTTGTTAACTAGATTGTTAATAACCAAATTTTTTGTACTAATTTGTAAAAAATATGGTAAAATATACATTGAAAAGACTCCTTTATATTTTGGGTTTATAGGTACATTGTACTATGAGTCTTTTCTTTTTTTATGTATTCCGATAAGTTTATACTTCGTCATTTAAATTATTTACTAGCCTTTTCCTTAAAAATATGGTATATTATACCTAGATTTCTGTGAAGAATGATAGTAGTTTAAACTATTTTTTAAGAGACTTAGTGGTTGGTGAAAACTAAGAAAATATTTAAATGAAAATACACATTTGGAGAAAAATCGTGGTAGAGCGTTAATCTATTTAAGAGAGCATAGTTTCTATGAAGTAAGGTGGTACCGCGGAATGTTTCGTCCTTATATTTATAGAAACTTTTTATATTTAGGAGGAAAGAATATGACATTATATGAAGAATTAAAATGGAGAGGCTTAATAAAAGATATATCCAGTGAGGAACTTATAGAAAAATTAAATAAAGGTGGACTTACTTTCTACATTGGAACAGATCCAACTGCTGATAGTTTGCACATAGGTCATTTTTCATCATTTTTAATCTCTAAACGATTAAAAAATGCTGGACATAATCCTATCTTATTAGTTGGTGGTGGAACAGGTTTAATTGGTGATCCACGTCCTACATCAGAACGACCAATGATAACAAAGGAAGAAGTACATCATAATTTTGATTGCTTAAAAAAACAAGCAGAAACATTATTTGGCTTTAAAGTTGTTAATAACTATGATTGGATTAAAGATATAAACGTATTAGATTTCTTACGAGATTATGGTAAATACTTTAATGTAAACTACATGCTTGATAAAGACATTGTTAGAAGAAGATTAGATACAGGAATTACTTATACAGAATTTTCTTATATGATTTTACAATCTCTTGATTTTCTTCATTTATATGAGACAGAAAACTGTACTATGCAAGTAGCAGGTCAAGATCAATGGGGAAATATTACAGCAGGAATAGATTTGATTAGAAAGAAAACTGGTAAAGAAGCATATGGATTTACAATGCCACTTTTAACAAAAGCTGATGGTACTAAATTTGGTAAAAGTGAAGGTGGCGCAATTTGGCTAGATGCCAACAAAACAACACCATATGAAATGTATCAATTTTTCTTGAATACAGAAGATGAAAAGGTAATTGATTATTTAAAATTCTTAACATTTTTATCAAAAGAAGAAATTGAAGATGTAGAGAAAAAACAATTAGATTCACCTGAAACTCGTATTGCTCAAAAAGTATTAGCACGTGAAGTAATTACTTTCATTCACGGTGCAGAAGCATACCAAGAAGCGGTTAGAATAAGTGAGATACTCTTTAATGGTGATTTGTCATCATTAACTGCAAAAGAAGTAGAACAAGCATTTAAAGGAATTGCACAACAGGAAATAGAAAATGATTATAACTTGGTTGATTTATTAGTAGATATGGAAATTTGTAAGAGCAAAAGAGAAGCTAGAGAATTCATTACTAATGGAAGTATCAGTATTAATGGTGAAAAAACTGCTGATTTAGATTTTGTTGTCACTAAAGAGGTTGCAATCGAAGATAAATATATTATAATTAGAAGAGGAAAGAAAAAATATTTCATTATAGTATTTAAGTAGGTGAAACATGGAAAAGAAGAATAAAAAATTATTAAAATGGTTAAAATTTTTGGTTATAGTGTGTGTTGCAATAATAATTGTAGAAGGTATCTATATAGGAGTAAAAATATATCAAAGTAAAAATAATACTGTTTATGTTGATACATTAGGTTCAATCATAGAATTAAAAGATGGTTATCTTGGAACTGGTAGTAGTGACTTTAAAAAAAGTAAATACAATAAATATAGTAAAGACTATCAAAAAGCTAAATTAGTAAAATATGATAAAAATCAGAAAACAGTATTTGAAAGTGCCTATACTAAAGGTTATGATTCATTTTTCTACGATGCAAAAGCTACCCAAAATGGTTATATTGCCGTAGGAGCAGCAGCTTATAGTAAAAAACAAGTAGAAGAAAAAACAAAAGATGGTTTAATTGTTCTTTATGATAAAGATGGTAAGCAATTAAAAACAAAAACACTTCAAATTGCAGGTAATACTAAGTTTACTAAAGTAGAAGTACTAGATGATGGATATTTAGTAATTGGCCAAAGTATTCTAGAAAATATGACTATAGGAACAGATCCTGATGGTGGAGCCATAATGGTTAAATATGACTTCAATTTAAAAGAACAATGGCGTACTAATTATGGTGGAAGTAAATCAGCTATATTTAATGATTTAGCTATTACTGATGATGCAATCTATCTTGTAGGAAAGGATGCAACTAGATATGGTTTCTTTGCTAAGTTTAGTAAATCAGGTGAAAAAGAATTTGTTAAAACTTATGAATATACTGATGTTGTTGGTTTCTCTTCAATTGCAAAACTAAAAGATGATTTTGTGGTAGTTGGAGGAAAAACAACTAATATTGATGCAGCAGATAGTGATAAAAAAACAGAAGCTGTCTTATTGAGATATGATAAAGATGGAAATATTAAATATGAAAAGTATTATCGTGTTAATAAGTCCGCTAGATTTAATAAAGTATTAGTAGATGGAAGTAATATTGTAGCAATAGGTCATACTGCTAAAAAAGATGAAAAAGAATCAACAGGCTCTTATAATGTATTTAGATATAGTGGTTTATTTGCTAAGTATAAAGAAGATGGTGAAGAAATAACTAAAAAGACTGAAAAAGGTAGTAGAGATATTTACTTTAGTGATATGTTAATAACTAAAAATGGTTATTTAATAGTAGGACAAACATCTTCTAAGGAGTTAGGTGGAAACAATAAAGATTTAATTTCTTACTTCCTAAAATATGATAAGAATGGAAAAATCGTTAAGTAATAAAATTTTGTAATAACTTATAAAATAGTAAAGGAAGGCAATGGAAAGCAAAAATTATGAGCTAACCATTGTAATGGTGTGATATGTATTGTCGTAGATGCGGTAAAAAGAACAACGATAGTAGTAGATTTTGTGCTGGTTGTGGAGAACAATTATCAAAAAAATCAAGTATTGTAAAAAAAGGTATTGAAGTAACAGGTGATATAGCGAAAGAGACTGTTAAAGAAACAGTAAAAAAAGGACATAGTGTTGTTTTTAAGATAGGTATTACTTCTTCTTTAGTAGCTTTGATAATAGCAATAGCTAATTATTACTTTACATATATGGTTTCTACACCAGATGGAGTTGTTAAAACATTTATGGAAGCTACAGATAAAATGGATTATAATACCATGGTTAGTTGTTTTGATCCATCAACACAAAAAATGGTATCAATTGGTGGAAATCTTACTATGGGATTTATTAGTTCTGTTACAGGTTTTCCAATCGATTATGATACAGCGACAACTATTTCTTCTTATTTTGGTGATTCAATGACAACTGATGAACAAAAATGTCATGCAACTAATTTTAAAGTAGAAAAAATAGAAGGGGAAAAACTTAAAGCCTTTGTTGAACAATTTGGTACAAAAATCAAGTCAGTTGGTAATGTTTTAGGTTCACGTGCTACAGTATCGTTTGAAGTTGATAATAAATCACAATGTTTACCTAGTAATAATACACAAGTATCAAGTGAAGCAAAAAGGGTTAAATATGAAATAGAAGTTGCTAACTATGGAAGTAGTGGTTGGAAAATTCCAGGTGACGTTAATATGAAATATATTGAAGATGTTAAATAGGTTAAAGTCTCTTATCATTCTAATGATAAGGGACTTTATTGTGATGATTAAAAAATATTGAAAATGCATATAAAATTTGCTATTATATTTTTGTAAGAGGGGCAGTAACTATGAAAGTAAAAAAATGTAAAAAATGTGGTCAAGATAATTATCTAGATATGAAGTTTTGTACTAGTTGTGGTAATAAATTTGAAGATGAAGATATTGATACAAAAATTGATTCTACTGATGCAGTTTATTGTGCAAATTGTGGTAGTAAAAATGATGTTAATAATAAATTCTGTGAAAGTTGTGGTTCGCCATTAGATGTTGAAACAGAAGAAGTCAATGAAGAAGAACCAGTTCAAGAAGTAGCAGAAATTGTAGAAGAATCTAAAGATGATGAAGAAATATTAGAAACTTCTAGTGATGTAATTTATTGTGAAAACTGTGGTAGTAAAAATGATATAGATAATAAATTCTGTGAAAGTTGTGGTTCACCATTAGAGGTTGAAACAGAAGAAATCATTGAGGAAGAACCAATTCAAGAAGAAGTAGAAATTGTAGAAGAA
>JAQXHT010000119.1 GCA_029007415.1 bacterium | reverse complement strand
TAGAGATATTATGATATTAAGATATGGCCTTTTAGGACAAGAAGAGAAAACACAAAAGGAAGTTGCTGATATGCTAGGAATAAGTCAATCTTATATATCAAGAATAGAAAAGAAAGTAATAAAAAGACTAAGAAGTTTAGTCCATTATAGTTAGGAGATATGAATGATGAATGTTAGACAGTATTTTTTTGAAAAACAATTAGAGTGGGGATTTTTAGAGAAGTTTGACCATTTTGCTTATCAAAAATTATATCAAATTAATAAGAAAAATTAGCAATGTCTAATTTTTTTTCTTGCTATTTTAGAGATTTGTGCTAAGGTAATCAAACAGGAGGGATAAATTTATGATGAATAATATACAAGATGATTATAAAGACAAAATTGCTTCTTCTCTTGAAGTTATGGTTAATTGCTTTGAGAGAATGGATTTAACAGCTGAACAAATTATGGACCAGATAAGTGATATGCCAAGAATATTAAGAAATAAAATACTTGTTACGGCTTCATTGTCTGGTAAGAAAGAATTAGCTGAAAAAATTGGTACAGCTAACGAAATGATTAAACTAAAAAATATTGAGAAATTTAAAGAATCTGTTGTAAATGATACGCATTCCCAATTTTTATCTAATATGACCTGGAATGATAAAGCTTTACTATTAATGGATATGGGATTATTTAGTGCTATACTCCCAAGAGATTTAGAATTATCGGAAGAAGAGCAAAAGTCTCGTGATATTGTTAAAAAATCTATGGATAAAGACATAGAAAAAATGGGATTAAATCAAGATATTGGTATTGCTCACCATGTACAAGGTCGTGATGACTTTAGTATAAAGACTGGTTCTCAGTATATTCTACGTAAAATAAAAAAATAATTATTAGTAATTATAAAGTATCCTAAAAAAAGTAAAAAAATCAGGTTCGTTTTGTTTTGCGTTTACCATCCATTTGTGTTATAGTAGTAATAGAATAGAAAGGTGAGGTAAAGTAGAATGAAAAAGAACATGTCGAAAAAAAGAGTTGTTAAAAAAGAAGAAATAGGTTCATGGGTATATATCCTTTTATTAACTTCTATTACAATTCTTGGCTGGGTTCTAGGTAAGTTTGATTTTACTATTGGAAAAGCAACCTTGACAGTAGCTGTATTTGCTTATCCATTCCGTTATTTTGTAGCTAATATTATTACTAAAAAATATGGTTATAAAGAAGCGATGAATGGTATTAGTTATTCTGCTTGTTTACTACTATTATTTGCTATCGTAGCAGGTCTTTTAGGAGAACAAGATATTAACTATATTCCACTTACAGGTGAGTTATTTGGTTATATGTTAAGTCAAATGCTTAACTTATCAATTTATTACTATCTACTAATAAATTCTGATAATAGTAAATTCCCATACTTAGGTGCATATGTTGCTGCAATGCTTACTGATACATTAGTTAGTATGTTATTTGCTAGTCGTTTAGTAATACTAACAAGTTTCTGGAGAACATATTTTGTAACTGTTTGTATTGAAGTAATCATTTCTATTTTCTTAATTTACTTTGATAATAAGAAAGTATATAATCCAAAGAAAAAATAGATAAATAAGAAAAGTAATCTACAAAAAGAACTGTAGGTTACTTTTTTCTTGTTGATTAGTTGTTTGATAATTGTTGTTACTAGGTATGTTGTTGGTTTCTGGTTCATTAACAGCATCAGCAATTCTAAATAGAGTTCTAGCATTAGATACAAGTGGTTTAACTTGATAAATAATAGGTATTGCTTGGTTAATAACATTTAAAGTTTTTTGAGTATTGTTTAAAATATTACTCCAGTTAACTCTTTTAAAAGCACTAAGACCTGTCCCTGGCATTTGATAGGGATTAAACTGATTATACATTTTTACCACCCTTATTTTAATATATGTTAGTTTTATTATCTTGTGTCATTTTCCTAATAATGATATAATTTAAATAGTAGGAAGGTGCTTAAATTTATGGAAAAAGCAATGCAACCATTTATCTATGTTTATCATGCCGTTCTGTATGTATTTTCATTGCCTTCAAAGATTTTGTCCTATTCTTATAAAGGATTTCTTGCCTTTTTATCGCTATTTAAATTAGAAAAATCTACTAAGAGTAGTGATGAAGAACAACAAGAAGCGGCGGAAGTTAAGAAATTAATGGAAGCTAGAAAAGAAAATGTAGAGCAGATTAAAGATGAACCGTTGTTTTCTTTTAAATATAAGGCTAAAGGTGTTAATGGAAAAGTCTTTAATGGAACAATGGAAGGTAGTAGTTTATCGGATGTTAGAGAGTTTCTAAAGAATGAAGGCTATGAAATAATTAGTATTGAGTCTCGTAAGTCTTATGATATTGATATAAATATTGGTGGAAAGTTTGGTGCCGCTGATTTGTCCTTTGCCTTAACTCAGTTATCAACTTATATAAAAGCTGGTATTTCTTTAATAGATTCAGTTAGAATTTTGGAAAAGCAAGCCGAAAAACCAGAACATAGAAAAGTCTATCAGAAGATGGTTTATGAATTATTAAAAGGAGAAAATTTATCAACAGCGATGCAAAGACAACAAGATAAATTTCCTAAACTATTAATAAATATGGTTAAGACTAGTGAACTTACAGGAGATTTAACATCAGTCTTAGATGATATGGCTGATTATTATACTTCTAAAGAAGAAACAAGAAAAACAATGATTTCTGCTATGACTTATCCAGTTATTGTTTTATTAATTGCTATTTGTGTTGTAATTTTTATCTTAACAACAATTGTTCCAAAGTTTGTGGATATGTATAGTGCTAATGATGCAGAAATACCAGCTCTTACTAAAATGGTTATGAGTATTAGTAATTTTTTAACTCAAAAGTATATAATATTAATTGCTGTAATTGTGTTGGTGGTAGGAAGCTTTATTTTCCTTTATAAACACATACAAGCATTCCGTAAAACTGTTCAGATTATTATGATGCATGTTCCAATTATGGATAAAATTATTATTTATAATGAGGTTTATAACTTTACTAAAACATTTGCATCTTTATTAAATCATGGTGTATTTATTACAGATAGTATGGAGATACTTGCTAAGATTACTAATAATGAAGTTTATAAAGAACTTATTAATAAAACAATAATTAATTTAAATAAGGGTGCTAATATATCAGAATCATTCAAGGGTTCCTGGGCTTTTCCCGTTGCTGCTTATGAAATGATAGTAACAGGTGAGTCAACAGGACAACTTGGTCTTATGATGGAGAAAGTGGCAAATTATTATCAAACATTACATAAAAACATAGTTAAACAATTGCAAAGTTTATTGGAACCAATAATGATTGGTTTGTTAGCTTTGATAGTAGGTGTTATTCTATTATCAGTAGTTATGCCAATGTTTGATATTTATTCAAAGATTCAGTAGGTGGTTTAATGGAAAGTATTTATCTAATCTTTTTCTTTCTTTTAGGGCTTGCAATGGGCTCTTTTCTTTGTGTAGTTGGTTTAAGACTTGGAAAGGAAGAAGATTTTATTAAAGGAAGAAGTTATTGTGATAACTGTCATCATGCGTTAAAAGTTTTAGATTTGATTCCTATTTTTTCATATCTTTTTCTAAGAGGAAGATGTCGCTATTGTCAAAAGAAGATTAGTCCTTTATCATTCTTTTTAGAACTCTTTACAGGCCTTTTATTTATGATTGCTTTTTATTCCTTTGGTTTTAGTTTGAAATTTATTATTGCTTTATTAGCAATTAGTTTAACAATGATTATCTTTGCTAGTGATTTAACTTATTTAATTATTCCTGATGAAGTTTTGATTTTCTTTGGAATTAGTTTCCTTATAGTAGAGGTACTTTCAAAAGGTATTATGGGGGGAGTTTATTGTCTAGGAAGTGGTCTTGCTTTATTTCTTATAATGTATACAATAATGTTAGCTGGTAACTTAATTTTTAAAAAAGAAAGTTTAGGTGGAGGAGATGTTAAACTATTATTTGTAATAGGTTTGGTTTTGGAACCTCTTCTTGGAGTTATTAATATTTTTCTTGCTAGTGTAATAGCTCTTCCAATCTCTTTACTTTTATATAGAAAGAATAAGGAACATGTTATTCCTTTTGGACCTTTCATTCTAATTGCTTTTTTAATAATCCTTTTTAGTAAAGTAACAACCACCGATGTACTAAATTTCTTTTATACTTTAGCTTGATAATTTATAAAAATAAAAAAGTGTCTTGACGAAAATATGTTTGATGATATAATAGAAAACATTACTTGATAAGTAGTGATTTCTATTTTTTGCTATCTATGAAAAGTAATTGCAGTATGATATAATAAAAAGACACTTAAAGGAGAGAGAAAATAATGAAAATAACAAACAATTTAAATGGAAAAGCAATGTATTTACAAGTAAGAGATGTTAAATATTTAAGAGATATCTTTAATTTTAACTTTCCAGATGAAGAAGTAATAGAGGGTAAGAAAGATAACGATTTTATCTTTATTGATGATGAGATGCTAACTTCTAAAGTTAAAGAAAGATATGAAATATTAGAAGTAAGTGATTTTTTGAAGATGAGTTTTACAGATGTAGAGCAATATTTAGATGATGCTGAGCAAATTTATGCTATTTCTAAAAAACGTAAAACTCCATATTCAAAATTACAAAAGAACAAGTATGCTTATGAAAGTGCAACTATGGCTTTGATAGAAAAAATGAGGGATACTTTAACTTTTGATTTGCCAGTAGCTATTGATATGTTAGATGAAGATTTATATTATAAGAGTAATGGTGAGTATTATACTTCATCAACTCCATTTTCCGATACTTACATGGCTGGTAGAGTTGATGGTGAAAAGTTAAATAAAGGAGATTATGAATTTTTGAGCTTTGTCAATATGGAATTAGCAAATATCTTAGGATATAATCATAATGGTTTAGAAGATGGTGTTTCGGTTATCAAAAGTAAAGAAAATGGAGAAAAGAAATTATACTATACGATTAGAAAGAAGTGATTAGATGAAAGTTGGTATTTGTACTTTAGGATGCAAGGTTAATACATATGAAAGCGAATATCTAGAACAAGAATTAAAGAAGAGTGGCTATCAAATAGCTTCTGTTGATGATGTTTGTGATGTCTATATCATTAATACCTGTACGGTAACCAATCAAGCTGATGTTAAGAGTAGAAAGATGATTCATCGTTTTCGTAAGAATAATAAAGATGCTTGTATCGTAGCAATGGGGTGTTTTATTGAAACTAATTTAGAGAATATTGATTCTGCTATTGATATTGCAATTGGTAACAAAAGAAAAGGTGAACTTGTTAATTTATTAGACGAATTTTTTACGAATAAAAGTCAGATAGTAGCAAAAGATGGTTCTAAGACTAAGTTTGAAAATATGTATTTAGAAAACTTTGAAGGTAGAACAAGAGCTTTTGTTAAAGTTCAAGATGGTTGTGAAAATTTCTGTAGTTACTGTATAATTCCATATGCTCGTGGCAAATGTTGTTCTAAGCCTTTAGAAACTGTCGTTAGTGAAGTTAAGACTTTACTTGCTAAGGGTTATCAAGAAATAGTTTTAACTGGTATTCATACTGGTAATTATGGCGTAGATATTAATACCAACTTTGCTGAACTTTTAAGAAATTTAGTTAAATTAGAAGGTTTAAAGCGCTTAAGAATATCTAGTATTGAAGTAACGGAACTAACAGATGAAGTATTAACTATTATTAAAGAAAATGATGTTATAGTAAATCACTTTCATATTCCTCTACAAGCTGGTAGTGATAAAATCTTAAAATTGATGAATAGAAAATATGATCTTGCTTATTATGAAGAAAAGATTAATAAATTAAGGGCTATTCGTCCTTTAGTTTCAATTACCACCGATATTATAGTAGGTTTTCCTAATGAGACTGATTTGGACTTTGAAGAAACAATCAAAAATGCTAGACAGTTTAATTTTGCTAAGATTCATGTTTTCCCTTATTCAGTTCGTACGGGAACAAAAGCTGCTTCTATGACGCAAGTTGATGGTAATATTAAAAAAGAAAGAGCAAGAAAACTATTAAGAGTTTCTAATGAATTAGCAAAAGAGTATCAGGATAAATTTCTTGGTAAAGAAGTGGAAGTACTAATTGAAAAAGAAAATGAAGACATCTCTTTTGGTCATACTGGTAATTATCTAGCTGTAAAAGTAGCTGGTAGGCATAAACAAAATACCTTTGTTAAAGCTAAAATATTTGCAGTTGATGGATTAAACTGTTTAGCTAGGGAGATATAATGGCAGAAATAAGGGGAAAGCTATCAAAGATTATTTTTCAGAATAATCAAAATGGCTATACAGTAGGACTTTTAAAGGTAAAAGAAACGGATATTGAATCGTTAAAGAATAAGATGGTAACTTTTACGGGATGTTTACCAGATCTTAATGAAATAGATACTTATGTTATGACTGGTGATTTAACAACTCATGAAAAGTATGGTGAACAGTTTCAAGTAAAATCAATTGATAGGATTATGCCCCAAGAAACTGATGCTATGATAGATGTTTTATCAAGTAATTTATTTAAGGGAATTGGTAAGAAGACTGCAGAAAAGTTAGTATCTTTATTTAAAGAAAAAACTTTTGATGTAATACTTAATGAAACTAGTAGTTTATTATTAGTTCCTGGTATAAATGAGAAACAGGCGAAAGTTTTAAAAGAATCGTTAAAGCAATATCAGGGCAGTTATGAAGATATCTTAAAACTTAATAAACTAGGGTTTAGTACTGCTGATAGTATGAAGATATATCATTTTTATAAAGATAAGATAAATGAAGTATTAGATGGTAATTTATATAAAATATATTATGATATTGATGATATACCTTTCACTAGAGTAGATGCAATCTTTATTTCTAAATATGCTAAAGATGCGCTATATCGTGTGGCTAGTAGTATTATCTATATTATGCGTACTTTATCACAAGCTTATGGACATACTTATTTTTTAGAAGAAGAAATTAATTCTTATTTATATCGGGTTTTGAAGGTAGAAGTTAGTAAAGAAAAACTAGATGAAGCTTATTATAGTTTATTAAATGATGGCTTATTAGTTATTCGTGATGAGCGTCTATATTTAAGTGAAATGTACGATGCGGAAACTTTGATTGCTAGTCGTCTTCGTATGTTAGCTCATGAACCAAGGCTTTATTATAAAAATCTAGATGAAAAGATTAAGGAAATAGAAACACATTATGGTATTGTTTATACAGATGAACAGTTAGAAGCTATAAGACTAGCTCTTACATCTAAAGTAGCAATTATTACTGGTGGTCCAGGTACAGGAAAGACTACTATTTTAAAGGGTATTATTGACTTATATAAATTACTTATTGCTTCAAATAAACTTCGTCTAGAAGAACAAATTGCTCTTTTAGCACCAACTGGTCGGGCTAGTAAAAGAATGAGTGAAGTAACGGGATTAGAAGCATCGACTATTCACCGATTTTTAAAATGGAATAAGGAAGCTAATCGTTTTCAAATAAATGAGTATAATAAGAGTACAGTCTCTTTTGTTATAATTGATGAATCAAGTATGATAGATACGCAACTTTTAGCTAATCTATTAAAGGGACTAAGTGCTTCTTGTCATATTATTTTTGTAGGGGACGCCAATCAGTTACCCTCAGTGGCAGCTGGTGATGTTTTAAATGATATGATAGAAAGTAAAGAAATACCTGTTTATGCCTTAAAAAATTGGCATCGTCAAGGAACTGATTCTACAATAATTCCCTTTGCTCATAAAATTAATGAAGGCATATTAGATGAGAATCTTTTAAATAGTAAAGATGACTTGGAATTTATTTCATGTAATGATGATGATATTATCAAAAAAATCGAAAAAATTTGTAAAAATTATAATTCTGCTGAACTTCAAGTTTTGGCACCTATTTATAAAACCAGAAATGGTATAGATATGATTAATAATCATTTGCAAAAGTTGTGGAATAGTAAAAGTCCAGTAAAAAAAGAATTAGAAGGTAACGGAGTGGTTTATCGGGAGAATGATAAAGTTATTCAACTTACTAATATGAAAGATGAGTCTGTTTTTAATGGTGATATTGGTATTATTGACCGAATTAAACTTTTAGGTAGTAAAGAATTATACATAGATTATGATGGCAACTTAGTTAAATATACAAAAAGTATGATTTCTAATTTTACTTTAGCTTATGCTATTTCTATTCATAAAAGTCAAGGAAGTGAATTTGATGTTGTTTTAATTCCTCTCACACTTGAATACAGAAAGATGTTATATCGTAAACTTATTTATACTGCCGTTACTAGATGTAAGCAAAAATTAATACTAGTTGGCGATATAAAAGCTTTAGAACAAGCAATCAAAAATAATCAGGAGCAAAAAAGAAGAACGTCTTTAAAATTTTATTTAGAAAATGGTATACTTTAAAAAATTTTACTCATAATAGAACTAGGGAGGAATATTATGAATAAAAAAATGATGATGACTTTGTCAGTAATGGCAGGAATGGTTGGGGGAATGTACTTATATTTTAAGAATAATCCTGCTAAACTAGAAAGTTTAAAACATAAGATGATTGCATCACTATATGATTTAGAAGATGACATGATGGTGTAGTCATCTTTTTTAGTACGAGAAAAGTTAAAATTTAAAATAATTGGATTAAATCTATGGCTAGTCTAATGTGTTTATGATATAAATAAATTGAAAAAAATTAAATTTATACCAATTTTGCATTTTCGGTATAAAAAAATGGTTAATTTGTCAAATTCAGCTACTAGAAATGCTATTTTCGACAATTTTTATGTCTGAATTTGCAAAATTGCCTGTTTGCATAATAGATATCTCCTTTGGTATGATGACAGCGTCAACGTTGATTTACACCACAACTAAAGGAGGTCTTAATGACAAAAGAAAAATTTATAATTCCCTTATATGAT
>JAQXHT010000118.1 GCA_029007415.1 bacterium | reverse complement strand
TTCCTTCGGGGCCCGTCCAGTTATCAACCTAAAGGCTGATACACTGATAACCAAGGGAGATGGAACTGCTTTAAATCCATTCGTTGTTTCAGTGAGCTAATAAAATAGATGAGTAAAGTAATCAGTTGTTGATTGCTTTTTTCTTGTGGAGTTATCTTTATTTTTGAGTGATTATCTTGTATAATAATGGGAGATGGTGGTGATTAGATGCGGTTTGAGTATAAAGATAAAAGTTACGATATAGTAGTACTTAAAAAAAGAACCACTAAGAATTTATATATTAAAGTAAAAGATGACTTGAAGATATATATTACTTGTAATACTTTTACAAGTGATAGAGAAATAAAAAGAATAGTTGATAATAATAGAAAAAGTATTGAACGAATGCTAGATAGATCGATTATGTTAGAGGAGAAAAAACAAGACTTTTACTTTCTTGGAAAGAAATATGATATAGTATATACTAATATTGATGAAGTTTCTTTGGGTGAAAATAAAATATTTTTAAGTAAAAATATTGACCTAGATAAATGGCTTAAAAAACAAGCTTTAAAAATATTTAGTGAACATTTAGAAAACTGTTATGAGAACTTTACAAGGAGTATTCCTCATCCTAGTCTTCGTATCCGTAAGATGAAAACTAGATGGGGTGTTTGTAATACGAAGACTTATGTCATCACCCTTAACTTAGAACTTATTACTAAAGATATAAATTGTTTAGATTATGTGATATATCATGAGCTGTCCCACTTGGTAGAAGCGAATCACTCGAAAAGATTTTGGGCGGTGGTAGAAGAAAACTTTAAAGATTATAAAAAATATAGAGCATTAACTAATGATAGATAGGAGTTTATTATGGTAATTACTAGTTTTGATAATGATAAAGTTAAATATTTAAAGAAGTTACAAAAGAAGAAGTATCGTGATTTATATAATGAATTTTTAGTAGAAGGACGTCATTTAGTCATTGAAGCGTATCAACATAAAATGTTGAAAGAAATAATTCTTTGTGAAGGAGAAGTTGTTCCTTTCAATGTTCCTTATACTGTAGTTAGTTACGAAGTGATGAAAAAAATTAGCGAGGTAGAAACTCCCCAGAAGATAATGGGAATTTGTAAGAAACTAGATGATACGACGATTGGTAGTAGAATATTACTACTTGATGAAATTCAAGACCCTGGTAATATGGGAACAATCATCAGAAGTGCTGTTGCTTTTGGTATTGATACTATCATATTATCGAAAAATTGTGTTGATTTATATAATCCGAAAGTAGTAAGGTCTACACAAGGAACTTTATTTCATGTACCAATTCTTATCTATGACTTTAAAGAATTGTTACCAATGTTAAAAGAGTTAAAAATACCAATTTATGCAACTAGAGTAGAATATGGAACAGACGTTTCTACTTTAACAGTTGATGATAAGAGACGTTTTGCTTTATTGATGGGTAATGAAGGAAATGGGGTTCATCCGGAGTATTTAGAACTAAGTGATAAAAATCTTTATATTCCGATGAATGATGACGTAGAAAGCTTAAATGTTGCTATTGCAACTTCGATTCTTCTATATGAAATGAGGAAAACTAATGAATAAAATATACGTTGGTGTAATTGTTTCTACTCACGGAATAAAAGGAGAAATAAGAATTATTTCTAAGCTAGAACAGTCTTTAAAAGAAAAAGTATTTAAAGTTGATAATAGTATTTTAATAAATGATAAAGAATATAAACTAAGAAGTTATCGTCGTCATAAGAACTATGATATGGTTTTACTAGATGACTTTAACAATATCAATGATGTTTTGTTTTTAATGAAACAGAAAGTTTATATAGATAATAAATATATTGAATTAAGTGCTAAAGAAGATTTTGAACTTAATTATATGGAATATGAAGTAATTACTAGTGATAATCAAAAAGGAGTAGTTAAGTCTCTTGAAGAGACGGGTAATAATTATAAGATTATGCGAGTAGTTATTAATAATAAGGAGGAATTAGTTCCTTATAATGAACATTTCCTTAAAAAAATAGATAGTAGTAAAAAACAAGTAGAAATAGAATTACTTTAGAAGGGGGCTTTTATGACAATTGATGTTTTAACTTTATTCCAAGAAATGTTTACTGGTGTTATCTCCTCTTCAATTATTAAAAGAGCAGTAGACGATGAGAAAGTTACGATAAATCTTCATAATTTTCGAGATTTTTCTAAAGATATTCATCATAAAGTAGATGATACCCCTTATGGTGGTGGCTGTGGAATGATTCTTGCTTGTCAACCAATCTTTGATTGTGTTAATTCCTTAAGACGTGAAAATAGTAAGGTAATTTTATTAACACCAGATGGTACAGTTTATAATCAGAAAATCGCTGGCACTTTAAGTAAAGAGGAACATTTAATACTTATTTGTGGTCATTATGAAGGATTTGATGAGCGGATAAGAAGTATTTGTGATATGGAGTTATCAATCGGTGATTATGTCTTAACAGGAGGAGAAGTTCCTGCCATGGTATTAATTGATTCTATAACTAGATTATTAGATGGGGTTATCAATAAAGAAAGTTATGAGAATGATTCTTTCTATCAAGGTTTACTTGATTATCCACAGTATACTAAACCAAGAGTTTATAATGGCATAGAAGTACCAGAAGTGTTATTATCAGGAAATCATCAGAAGATAGCTGAATTTAGAAAAGTCCAAGCTTTAGAAAGAACTAAACTTAGAAGACCAGATTTATTAAAGGGGGACATAAATAATGGAAACTTATAGATGTGTAGAAAAAAGTTATTCTTATGACGGAGATTTAATGCTTGATAAAGCGATAAGTATTAGCTATACTAAGAAAAGTTCTGTCATTCATGTCGTTGATTATATAATAAAGAAAGAAATGCTAAAGAAACAACTTGCTAAGAAGTTAGATAGGTTAATGTTCCTTTTAAAATTTTACTTAGAAAGTGATGATGACTCAGGGGTTGCTTATCAAGAAGCATTAAATGAAATAAATAAATTTAGAGAGATATTGCGTAATAAATATCGTAAACTTATGAATGAAGAAATGTTAGAAAGTATTAATAATGAATTATTAAAATATGAAATACTCTTTAAAAGAAAGTTACATTTCTTAGGACAGAAGGTAGAAACAGTTACAAAAGAAGGTAGGAGAAGTAAGTAATGGGAAAGATTAAATATCATTTAGAGAAGAAAGAAAATAATACTAAAGCACGGCTTGGTAAGTTAGAGACTAATTATGGTACTTATGACACACCAATGTTTATGCCGGTTGGTACTAGAGCAACAGTAAAAGGACTTACAAAAGAAGAATTACAGGCATGCCATAGTGGAATAATTCTTGCTAACACTTATCATTTATGGTTAAGACCAGGAGAAGACATTGTCGCAAAAGCTGGTGGATTACATAAATTTATGAATTATGATGGACCAATTCTTACTGATTGTGGTGGGTTCCAAGTATTTTCTTTAGTTAAGAATAAGGAAAAAAATATCTTAGAAGAAGGGGTTAAGTTCAAAAGTCATTTAGATGGTAGTGAACTATTCCTTACTCCAGAAAAATCAATTGAAATTCAAAATAAACTAGATAGTGATATTGCAATGAGCTTTGATGAGTGTCCACCTTATCCTGTTAGTTACGACTATATGAAAAAGTCAGTTTTAAGAACTATTCGTTGGGCTGAAAGAGGAAAGAAAGTTCATAACAATCCTAATCAGTCCTTATTTGGAATTGTGCAAGGGGGCGAATTTACTGACCTTCGAGAATTAAGTTGTAAAGAAACAGTTAAACTAGACTTTGATGGTTATAGTATCGGTGGAACTAGTGTTGGGGAAAGTAAACCTGTTATGTATAAGATGATAGAAGACGGAGTTAGATACTTACCAGAAGATAAAGTTAGATATTTAATGGGAGTAGGTGACCCAATCGATATCATTGAAGGCGTTATTAGAGGAATTGATATCTTTGATTGTGTTCTACCAACTAGAATAGCAAGACATGGGCAAGCTTTCACAAGACATGGTAAAATTACTTTAAAGAATGCTAAGTATAAAGAAGACTTTACCCCTCTTGAAGAAGATTGTGATTGTTATGCTTGTCAATACTATACTAAAGCTTATATAAGACATTTAATTACTTGTGATGAAATGTTAGGAGGAAGATTATTATCAATTCATAATATAAGATTCTTAATAAAACTTACTGAAGAGTTAAGAGAAGCAATTAAAGAAGATAGAATCTTAGAATATCGTGAAGAGTTTATTAAAAAATATAATGGAGAGTGATAATTAGTGGCTAAAAAATATGAACTTATCGCTTGTAGATATGATAATCGTTCCAAGAATAAATATCAGAATGAAGAAGTTGTTAAAATACCTGGTGTCCAACTAGATAGTTTAGAAGGCATTGATACTTTTACTTCTAGATTTCCCTATTTTACTTTTGAAAAAATAATGGCTAATATGTATTCAAATAAGAACTTATACTCTATTAGAGTGACAGATACTAAAACTGGTATTAGTTATTTTTTAAAAACTGTTTATGGTGATAAAGAGTTATATAAAGTATTAAGAATGTCTAGTAAAAGAACTATTGATACTTTAACAGGGAAGAGAACTATAAATATGGTTCCTTTAGGAGAGGAAATTGTTTATAAGACATTTTTTCCTATTAGAGAAGCTTTGATGGAGAAAGATTATAATAAAGTTTGTTCTTTAATTAATACTAGAAAAGATTATATGTCCAAGATGGAAAAATTTTGTAATTCTAGTTATGATGAGAGTGCTGAAGATACTAATCTATTTAGTTTAGAAAAGGAGTTTTGTGATTATCCAGTGTTTAGAGATGCTTATATTCCAAGAATAAAAAAGAAAGTTACGAACTTAACTATCAGTCCTAAAAAAGTAACAGCTTTTAAAAATAATATATTTGTTGATAAAGAACCTAAAGAAGCAGTAGTAGAAAATTTAGTACTGTTAAATCAAGGGGAAAAAGAAGAGTTTTTGAGTGAAGAAGAATATCAAAGTTCTTATGGTGATAACGCTTCTTACCTAGGTGAAGGCAAGAAATGGAGAATCTAGAACGTTATCTTGAATATTTAGAATATCAGAAGCATTATTCTACTTATACAGTTGATAGCTATCGGATTGATTTAGAAGAGTTCTTTACTTATCTTGAAGAAGAAGCTATTTCTTACTTAGACTTAGAATATAGTGATGTCAGACTTTATCTGATGTATCTGAAAGATACAAGGAAGTTAAAAGCTTCTTCCATTGATAGACATCTAAGTGCTTTAAGAGGTTTTTATGAGTATTTGGAAAAAGAAAAGAAAACAAAAGTTAATGTTTTTTCTTTTATTAAAGGACCTAAGAAAGATAAAATCTTACCACATTACTTTGAATACAATGAAATAGAAGAGTTGTTCTCTGTTAATGATATGTCTAAACCCTTAGAAGTTAGAAATCAATTAATCTTAGAACTACTTTATGCTACTGGGATAAGAGTTAGTGAACTTGTAAATATTAAACTGTCAGATATTAATAAAGAAGAAAGAAAAATAAGAATCTATGGAAAAGGTAGTAAAGAACGATATGCTTTGTATGGTGATTATGCTGCTGATGTCTTAGATATTTATTTAACTAAGGTCTATGCATCTTTACATAAACATGGTGATTATTTAATTCTTAATAGTCATGGTAATAAAATAACTCCAAGAGGAGTCGCTTATCTTTTAGATGAGATGATAAAGAAAACATCAATTCATAAAAATATTTCTCCGCATATGTTAAGACATACTTTTGCTACTCATCTTTTGAATGAAGGTTGTGACATCTTGTCAGTTCAAGAGTTACTAGGTCATGAAAGCTTATCATCAACGCAAGTTTATACACACGTTTCAAAAGAACGATTAAAAGAAGTTTATGAATCTTGTTTTCCTAGAAGATAAGTTTTAGGATTTCTCGCACTATTTTGTTGGGTAAAACGATTTACAAATAACTTTAAATTTATTATACTCAATGTGAAAGAGGTGGAGTACCCAAGCCATAGTAGGAATTAAAAGTGTATAGTAAGTAACTAGGTTTATCACCTAGTTTTTTGTATATAAAAGTATGCTTATCAGTTTTATTAAAAAAGATAACTATTTTGTTTATAGCTATCTTACTTAAATCTTGCTTAACACTTGCTTAAATTAATTTTTATAATACATTTGATTTTTACTTGTTGGTTTATCAGGGATAGTTAAATTAACTAATCCTTGTTTGATTGCAGGATCAAGATATCGACCTCTTAATGTTTCTTTTGATTTAATTTCTAATTTTTCCATAATTTCATTTGCTTTCATCGGTTTGCAAGTTTCCATTACATCTAATAATTTATTTATGTTAATTGTTTCATTAGTAATTGGTAGGTGAGAAGTTGATATTGCTTCATCTAGAGTTTCATCTATCATTTTTAACATAAATTCAATAAAAACATTTGAATTAGCATTTTTATGACATTGTGCGATTGAATTATAGTATTCATCTTGATATTTATGAATTTTAGATTCAATAGGTAAATATTCAAATATATTTTTCCATTGATAAAGAATTGAATTTTGCCATAACCTAACCATTCTTCCATTGCCATTAGTAAATGGATGAATAAATACAAATTCATAATGGAATATACTTGATAAAATTAATGGATGAATTGTATCTTTATTTTCATTTAGCCATTCAAATAAATCATTCATTAAAATATTAACTCTATCTCCTTTAGGACATACAAATATACAATTACCATTTTCATCAAACACACCCTCAGGTGTAGTTCTGAATTCTCCTGATACATCTTCAACTAAAAATGTCATAACTCCATGTACTTTTTTTAAATCGTCAATAGAATATGGATTAATATCTTTTAACATTTCATATGTTTTATACGCATTTTTTACTTCTTGAATATCTTTTTGTTCACCAATTACTAGTTTACCATTTATAACATCTTTTACTTGTTCAAGACTAAGGGGATTATTTTCAATGGCAACCGAAGAATGGACGGAATTAATTTTAGTTTGTTTTCTCAAATATGGAGTTTTATCTAAATTAGAATAAGAATCTAATTTACCAATTTTCTCCATAATATCTGAAACTTTTTGTAACATTTCATTTGATATTTCAAATGGCGGAGTATATTTATTCATCAAATCACCTCATTTTATTACTTGTATTATATCATTCTATAAGAGAATTTACAATATCTTGCTTAAATCTTACTTAAATTTCAGCTTTAACTATAATTAATGTTTTCTTCTCTTATTATCAGAATCACTAACTAAGTAGACAAGTATCAATAATAATACAATATTCCAAAATAAATTCATACTATCAACCTCACTTGTAGCAATTATAGTATGATTTAGTGTTTATTTTGTTGATTCTGTTAAAATTAATACAAATTCTAGGATTTCCCGTACTAGTATGACGTAAAAAATTGCTCTAATAACTAGATATAGTGTCTAGTTTTTTTGTACAATAGGAAAGTTATAAAAAGTTTTAAATAACTATTGCAAACATTTGTTTTATGTGATACGCTATATTCTGATGAATTGAGGTGATCATATGAAAGTACTTAAAGGGTATGTTTTTAGACTTTATCCAAATGTAGAGCAAAAGATTTTAATAAATAAAACTATCGGTTCTGTTAGACTTGTCTATAATATCTTTTTAAGGGATAGAATTGATACTTACAATAATACTAAAACAGGTAAATCTGCATATGACCAGAATATCATGATACCAAGTCTACTTGTGAAATATCCATTTTTAAAAGAGGTTGATAGCTGTTCTCTTAGAAATGCTTCATATGATTTAGAATGTGCTTATGACCATTTCTTTAAACAAGGTGGTTTTCCTAAATTTAAAGCAAAAGGGGTTAAAGACAGTTATAAAACCAATAATGTGGTAAGCACCTATAAAGAAAAAGTATATAATTCGATAGAACTTGATTTAGAAAAAAGATTGATTAAGCTTCCAAAATTAAAATGGGTAAAAATAAAAGGATATAGAAATAAGGAAAGTATAAATGGAAGAATTAGAAGTGCAGTTATAAGAAAAGTCGCCGAAAGATATTACGTTAGTATTTTAGTAGAAGAAGATATATATAAACCTATGTTTACTCCTCAAAGTATAATTGGAATAGATTTGGGTATAAAGGATTTGATAGTAACATCACATAATGAAAAAATTAAAAATATAATAAAAGATAGAAGTAAAAGACTAAAAGGACTTCAAAGAGCTT
>JAQXHT010000117.1 GCA_029007415.1 bacterium | reverse complement strand
TAAAGATGCTTCATGATAATCTTCTGGGAAAGTAACTTTAATTTCTCTTTCTTCTTCTCTTTTCATTCCGATTAATTGTTCTTCAAAACCAGGAATAAATGTTCCACTTCCGATTTGTAATGGATGATTTTCACCCTTTCCACCTTCAAAAGCTTTACTTCCTAAGAATCCTTCATAATCAATAGTTACTAAATCACCAGTTTCAACAGAACCATCTTCTTTAATTACTAATTCTGCATATTTATCTAGTAATTTCTTAACTTCTTCTTCTATTTCTTCATCAGTAACTTCTGCTTTTTCTTCTTTAACTCCTAATCCTTTATAGTTTTTAACTGTTACTTCAGGACGAGAAGTAATAACAAATTTGAATGTTACATGATTTTCATCTATTTCTGTTAATTCAACTTCAGCAGGAATAACAGGTACTACTTTAGTTTCTTCAATTGCTTTAGTATAAGCAGTTTGTAATACGCTATCAGCTGCCCCATCAAATAATGTCTCAACACCTACTTTTTTATCATAGATATTTCTTGGACATTTTCCTTTTCTAAAACCATCAATGGTTACATTTTTTACTTTTTTCTTAAAGCTTTCATCTAAAGCTTTCTTCCAATCTTCACCTTCAATGTTGATTGTTATTTCATGAATATTATTATTTTTCTTTGCCATACTCTTTCCTCCAATAGGCTTATTATACCTTATTTATTAATTTGTTTCAACAATTTTTAGTCCTTATTTGTCGTTTTTTAATATTAACATTGCATCGCCAAACGAGAAGAATCTATATCTTTCTTCAACAGCATGATTATATGCTTTTAAAATAAACTCTTTAGTAGCAATAGCAGATACTAACATTAATAGAGTTGATTTTGGTAAGTGGAAATTAGTAATTAATCCATCAATAGAATCAACTGTCTTTGATGGATATAAGAACAAGGTTGTAAAACCACTATCTTCTTTAAAAGTTCCAAATTTCTCATAAATTGTTTCAAGGGTTCTAGTCGAAGTAGTACCAACTGCTATTATTCTTCCACCATTACTTCTAGTATCATTTAATAACTGGGCTGTTTCCTCATCCATCATATAATATTCTGAATGCATCTTATGGTCTTCAATGATATCTTCTGTTACCGGACGGAAAGTTCCAAGTCCAACATGAAGAGTTACATAAGCAATATTAACACCCATTTCTTTTACCTTAGCTAGTAATTCTTTAGTAAAGTGTAAACCCGCTGTTGGCGCAGCAGCACTTCCGACTTCTTTAGCATAAACTGTCTGGTATCTTGATTGGTCTTTTAAACTCTCATGAATATAAGGTGGTAGTGGCATAGTACCAAGTTTATCCAACACTTCATAAAATATGCCGTCATAACTAAACTCTACTACTCTAATTCCTTCTTCCCCAATCTCTTTACAAGTTGCTACTAAAAGGCCATCGCCAAAAGATATCTTATCACCAACATGAATTCTCTTAGCTGGCTTAGTAAGGCATTCCCAAGTATCACCTTCAATATTTTTTAATAGTAATAATTCAATAACCGCTTTAGTAACTTCTTTTTCTCCGATTAATCTAGCTGGTAATACTTTCGTATTATTTAAAACTAGTGTATCTCCTTTTTTTAGATATGTTAAAATATCAGTAAAATGTTTATCAGCAATTGTCTTTTCTTTACAATCTAACACCATAAGTCTTGAACTATCACGTTTTTCTAGTGGTGTTTGTGCTATTAAATCTTTATCTAAATCATAATCAAATTCATCTAATCTCATCTAAATCATCCCCCCAAACAAATTATTTTGGTAACTAATATGTAACTGCTCATAAGCTTTCGGTGTAACACATCTTCCTCTAGTTGTTCTTTTCAAATACCCTTCTTGTAATAAATATGGTTCCATTACATCTTCGATAGTTGATACTTCTTCCCCAATACTACTAGCTAAAGCTTCAATTCCTACTGGTCCACCATTAAATCTTTCAATAATAGCTCTTAATAATTGATGGTCAGCTTCATCAAGACCACCTTTATCAACTTTCAATTTTTCTAAGGCTTTCTGCATTTCTTCTAAATCGATTATCTCTTTCTTATCTACTAGGGCAAAATCTCTTACTCTTTTAAATAAACGATTAGCAATTCTTGGTGTACCTCTACTTCTTTTAGCCAGTTCTAAAGCAGCATCATCAGCGATATCCATTTTTAAAACCCGACTAGTTCTTTTGATTATTTCCATCAATTCTTTATCAGTATAGAATTTTAGTTTCGAAACAATTCCAAATCTATCTCTTAAAGGACTTGATAGATCACCTGCTCTAGTAGTAGCACCTACTAAAGTAAAAGGTGGTAAGTCGATTTTTATATTACGAGAATTTCCTTCACTACCAATAATTATATCAAGAGTAAAATCTTCCATAGCAGGATAAAGTATCTCTTCAATATATCTTGGCATACGGTGTATCTCATCAATAAATAAGACATCACCTGGTTCTAAGGTTGATAAGATAGCAGCTAAGTCGCCACTTTTTTCGATGGAAGGTCCACTAGCGGTTTTGATATTAACACCTAACTCTCTAGCAATAATATAAGCAAGCGTTGTTTTACCAAGACCCGGTGGTCCATATAATAAGACATGGTCTAAAACTTCATTACGCATTTTAGCAGCTTCGATAAAAACATGAATATTTTCCTTTACTTCACTCTGACCAATATATTCATCAAGAACTAACGGACGAATACTACTTTCTAATACTTCATCAGTCTCTTGTTCTTCACTACTTACTACTCTTTCTTCCAAACCTTGTCACCATCGCTTTCTTTTTATTTTAAGAATAAACTTAATGCTTGTTTAATTTGATTTTCAATTGTTTCACTACCATCTACTTTAGCTAAAACCGTTTTAATTTCTTTTTCTTTATAACCAAGTCCTAGTAAAGCATCATGTACTTCCATCAAGGAGTTACTATCAGCTGTTTCTTCGCCTTCTAAGTCTTCTAACTTACCTTTTAAGTCAAGAACTATCTGCTTAGCAAGCTTATCTCCTATCTTTGGAAATTTTTTAAGATATAAGATATTCTCTCTTTCGATAGCATCTTTTATTCCCCCTAAACTTCCAGTAGCAAGAATCGGTAATGCCATCTTTGGCCCTAGGCCTTTAACACCGATTAGTTTTAAAAACATTCCTTTTTCATTTTTCTCTTTAAAACCAAATAGTAAATGTTCATCTTCTTTTATCTGTTGATAAAGATAAACTTTATACTCTTTTCCTTCCTCAAAAGAAAAAGGATTGGGTGTATATATAAAGTACCCAATGTTGTTTGTTTCTAAGATAATTGCATTAGAAACTATTTCTTTAACTGTCCCAATCATATAGTCATACATAGTAACACCTAGTTTTCTTTAATATTACAGTAAACATTTTGAACATCGTCGATATCTTCTAAAAGTTCGTAAAGTTTTTCAACTTTTTCACGTGTCTCATCATCTACTTCTACTTCATTTTGTGCGACATATGTAACTTCTGATGTTAAAAATTCAGCTACTCCCATATTAGCAAGAGCATCTTTTACTTTGATAAAGTCTTCTGGCTTAGTAGTAATCATATAACTTTCATCAAGTTTTTCCATATCAAGTGCTCCCGCATCAAGGGCTGTCATCATTACTTCGTCTTCATCATACTCATTAGGAATTTCAATTAAACCAACACGGTCAAATAGATAACTAACAGAACCATCTGTTCCTAAGTTTCCACCATGTTTTGTGAATGTACTTCTTACAAATGATGCTGTTCTATTTCTATTATCAGTTAAACAATCTACCATAAAAGCTGTTCCACTTGGTCCATATCCTTCATAACGAACTGTTTCATAATGTTCATTTTCGCCGGCACCTTTAGCTTTATCAATTGCTTTTTGAATATTATCTTTTGGCATATTAGCAGCTTTTGCTTTTTCAACTACTAATCTTAAACTTGGATTAGCATCAGGGTCTGGTGTACCACTCTTAGCAGCTACATAAAGTTCCTTTGCCAATTTTTGAAATACTTTTCCTCTAGCAGCATCTATTAATCCTTTTTTACGATGAATAGTTGCCCATTTAGAATGTCCACTCATTTATCTCACTCCTCTTTTCTTTAATATGATATCATATTTTTTTTCTCTTTAAAAGAAAAAGAAGAACTAATTTTTCTTCTTTAACTCATAATCAGTAACATAACCAAAATTGTCTTTCAAAGTTTTTTTAACTTCTATCGTTTCTTTAGGAGCAAGTTGTTCATATTTATATGATACTTCTTGACCAGTACTAAATTTAAGAATGATTTCTCCTTTTGGAAGTGAAGTATCTTTCTTATTAGTTATTTTAAATTGCATTTTACTTCCTGCTCCTTTTGTATTTTCGATAAATAATTCAGAAGTACAAATATTATCAAGGCATTTTGACATTTTAATGTTGATATTAACATTTTCCATATAATCATCTTCTTCACGTTGTGCACTAAGATATGCTCCAATAAAAAGTGATATAACACCAACAAACATAAGAATAATTCCTAAGATTTTCACTCGTTTCATTAGTTACCTCCTAGCTACAACTTGTTCCATCTAATCTACATTGGACCTTAGACATATTACCAGCCATATCGTACAATTTACAATCTATATGTGTTTTTTTATCTGTACAGAAATTTTCCTGTTGTTTTGTAGCACCATTTGGAGTACGGACCGGATGCATTACGTTAGAGGCCGTATCTGTTACACAATCAGTCTTTTCCAAACCTGATGTAGAATCAAGAATTGTCAATTGATAACGATAATTAAATGTATAATTTGGTAATTCTATACAATACTTTCCTTTATAATTAGTAGGTCTTTCAATTTGAGTATAAGGTGGCGTACTATCATATTTAATAGTAGCTGTACATTTATTTGTTCCTTTAGCATTTGTTACATAACCGGTTATAGTATGTTTTCCATCGTAATTTCTAGTAGTAGTTTTGCTTCCAGAATTACCATCTATACCATAGCTTGTTACC
>JAQXHT010000116.1 GCA_029007415.1 bacterium | reverse complement strand
GAAGCACCAGTGATGACTGGTTTTTTATTTGGATCAAAGCTTGGTTCTTTTTCTTGAACTGATTCTTTTTCTTTCTTTTCTTTCTTAGGAAGCATTTCTTTGGCTTTACTGCTTGTATTTTTAACAAAATCAGCAATAGAGAAACCAGTAAATAGTGATACTCCCGCTATACATAAAGTCCAAGCTACAATTTTCATTCCATTATATGAGAATAAAGATGTAAATAAAACACTAAATGTACAGCCGATAATTCCTCCGCCGATGATATCTGGAGTGGCACTACTGTTTGTCAAACTAGAAAAAGCGATGGTTAATTGGTCGACGGTTTCTTGAAAAACTTTTATTCCGTTATAGTTGTTGGCAGCTATATATTCTTCATGCATCAAAGATAAAATACCTATCATAAAAAGATAGAAGCCTAGCATTTTTGTAGTAAAAAAATTAGGCCACTCGCGTTTTATAATCAGGTAACCACCTAATATAAGTAAAAGTATTAGCAATATATTATAAAACACTCCTACTAAAAAAACTGCAAAGGCTGAGATTAAATTACCAACTGGTCCATATTTACCAATTCCAATGATACCTGCTAATAGTAATAAAACTCCATATAATTCTGTACTATATGCAAAGGCTTTTTTCTTCTCTCTTTTTGTTTTTTTCTTTGCCACAATTACACCCTCTTTTAAAGTTCAACTATTTTTACTTTCATTTACATTGTATCACAGATTTAAATACATCTAAAAGTAATTTTGTTTTTTTGCAGTTTTTTCGTAAAAAAAATAACCTCTTTTTAGAGATTACTTTGTTAAAGAGATTAAATAACTATTTTCTATATCACTATTGGTTTCAAATACATAAGTATAGATAGAAAACATTCCTTTATATTTTTCATACTGAGTTTTAACTTTAGTTGAAAGTTCTTCATCTGACAAATTTTCATTGCCATAAATCTTATATATATCAAACACTTCATTTTTACCATTTTTAGCATCAGTATAATTACCATAATAACTGGAGAAAATCCCTATTGTTATGTAATTAGAAAAAGCTTTTCTTACTCTAATTTTGTAGGTTGTCTTATTATCCTTGGTTGTTTTTGTTCCATCAACATAAAAACTAAATATCTTAGAAATGTAGTCTCCATCATGACCATGTTCACTGTAATCAACTTTGTATAAATCTTTTTCTTTATCATAAATAATGAGCGGTAAATTATCAACTGGACACAAATAATTATCGATTGGTGTAAAAGTGGTAGCAGATCCAAAACTTTCTTTAAGATAGTTTAATATTTCTCCGCTACTTACTCCATCTTGAAATTTTTCATAGTTGTTCTTTAGGTAGAAAGTAAATTTTTCAGTATCAGTCATATCTTGTGGTAACTTATTTCCTTCGAAAGTAATAAAGTAGTTATCATATAGTTTTATTTTTTCTAGCAATATTGTTTGGTCTTCTGTTGTTAGTGATTCTGTAACAGTTTTTGTCTCTTTTTTATTTTCTTCTGTTACGTTGTTTTCATTTGTATTTATACTGCTAAGACTTTTCATACTTATTACCAGTATTAGTCCTATAACTAATATTAAGATAATAATTGTAAGTATCATTATGACTTTATCTTTTCTATCTAATTTTTTCATTTTTCACCTAAAACAATCTTAGTATATCATTGAAAGTTACATAAACCATCAATATCATAAGTAAAAACAAACCAATTGTATGAATCATTGCTTCTGTTTCAGCTTTTACAGGACTGCCTTTTATTTTTTCAATAACTATAAATAGAATATGTCCACCATCAAATGCTGGTAATGGTAATAGATTAATAAAACCAACATTGATTGATAGAAAAGCAAATAAATATAATAAACCAGCTAAGCCGGAACTTCTTTGACTACCAACTACTTCATAAATACCAACTGGACCTGATAATTGTTTTACTTTTATAGAACCAGTAAATAGACTTGCCACTGTTACCCACATTTGTCTAAACAATGAGCCGGTTTTTGTAACCATATATTTTACAGCTGGTATAAAACCATAATCTTTCTTTTCCTTAAAAGAAATGCCATAAATATAAGTAACTTGGTCGTCTTTTATTTTCTTTTCTGGTGTTACTGAATAATTTTTAGTGCTTCCATCGGTTTTAGTAACAACAAATTCTGTTGCTTTTTTGTGCTTATCAATAGTCAAATAAAGTGATATATCATCTCTTGTATTGATTTTGTGACCATTGATTTCTTTAATAACATCTCCGGCTTGAAGACCTGCTACTTCTGCTCTTGAGTTATTACTAACACTTGTAATTAATGGTGTTGAATCAACACTACCAAAGACTAAACCTATAAAGAATAACATTAGAATTGCTGATATGAAGTTAAAACCAGCTCCAAAAAACATTACTAAGAAACGTTGCCAAGCTTTTTTACCTTGTAAAGTGCGCTCTTTAGGAATATTTTCCTCTTCACCTTCTTCACCAGCCAATTGACAAAATCCACCAATTGGAATTAGTCTTAGAGAATAGGTTGTTTCCTTACCTTTATGTGATATGAGTTTAGGTCCCATTCCAAGAGCAAATTCATGAACATAAATTCCTGTCAATTTTGCAAAGAGAAAATGACCTGATTCATGAATAAAAATGATGGCTCCCAAAATGATAATAAATATTAATAATGTAACCATATTTTTTTCTATAATTAGTTGTCTTAAACTAATTATTCCTTTCTATGTTTATTTATAGTCTAAATTTTAAAGTATGCCTGCAAATAAAATAAATGCAAGTGCAACAAAGACTAGACTATCAAATCTGTCAAGTATTCCACCATGACCTGGTATTAATGAGGAATAGTCTTTTACATTATAGGTTCTTTTAATACTAGAAAATACCAAATCGCCTAATTGACCAATCAATGATAAGAATAATGTAATAAAAATCACTAATACTAAAGACATGTTAGAATTTATTACTACAAAGTAAAATGTGGAAGCGACAAATGTTCCCATAGTTAAGCCACCAACTAGACCTTCTATTGTTTTTTTAGGACTAATTGTAGGACAAAGTTTATGCTCCCCGATATAATAACCAGTTAGATATGCAAAGACATCAGTCATTGTTGTAATTAACAATATGTAGACCAAATAATTAAAATCATAATTTCTTATCAGTAGAATTAGAGAAAATGACAAGCCTATAAAGATAGATGAACCTACCATATATAACGCATCATTTATATTGTAAGTGTCTTCTTTTTTATTAACAAATAATAATGGTAATAAAAAGGCAAAAATTAAAATTGCAGTTGAACGATAATCAACCATGTATGTAAATACATTTTGATTATAATTTTGTACCATTAATAAAACCGTTATTAAGTAAGCAAAGACTTTGACTACTCTAGGAAATTTCTTTGATTTTTCTCTAACCCTTATTAATTCATAAATACCGGCTGCTGCTAAGATAGTCATAAATGCTGTAAAAGTAATTCCACCAATCAACATTAATGGAACAAAGATTATGACTATGGCAATTGCACTTAGAACTCTTTTTTTCATCTTAAATACCCTCCATTATAATTATATTAGAAGGCAACTAAAATTTCAAGATTATTACTCAATCTTAAGAAATTTTGATTTTACTTTTTTCTGCTTCTTCGAAACATTTTGTTTCTCCACAGACGAATTTCGGATGGGCGACACCCTACTATATTTAATTATTTATTAGCTTGTTTAACTAGTAACAGTTAAGCTAAACTCCTCATATATTCTTTTAATCCTTCAAACATTATATTAATACTGGCAT
>JAQXHT010000115.1 GCA_029007415.1 bacterium | reverse complement strand
AGTCTAAATCAAATAATTCATCGCCAAACAAAATATAGATAGACTAGCTGATTAAGGATATCTCCTTTCTATACTTTGTTTGGCTATATTAATTATATCATACATTTTTCCTTATCAGTCATAAAGTTTAACACAACTTTTTCAAAAGAAAAAAGACTAAAAATTAGCCTTTACTTATCTATTAATGTGCATACTGTATTGTTTTTTCTACTACTGCTTTTATATCTCTTTCATTAAATGGTTTTCTAATTATATCTACTATTGGATATTCAAAAGCCTGAGCTACCAAAGCATTATCTCCTACACCAGTTATAATAGAAACAGGAATAGAATCAAATAGATTATTCGTTTTGAAGTATTCTAAAACTTGAAAGCCATTAACATTTGGCATATTAAGATCTAGTAGCATTCCTACTATCTTTTGCCCATTATTTTCATTAATTAACTTTAAAGCTTCTTCACCATCTCCTGCCATTAAGACTTCAAATTGTTGATCAAAAATTTTTAAAACAAAGTTTTTAATAACAGCTGAATCATCTACTACAATAAGTGCTCTATCTTTACGGGGAGCAGTAAGAGTTGTTTGTACTCCTGCATCTTCTAAGCCTAAATATTGTTTGACTAAATGAACAATTCTATCTAATTCTAATATTAATTCATTGAAATGTTCTGTTACAAAGTAAAGATTATTCTCTTTACTAGCCATCTCGTGTTGATAAGCATAATTTGCTAAAGTATCAAAACCAAAGTATTTAGCATCACTTTTCAATCCGTGAACATAGATTGAATAATTAGCCATATCTCCACTTTCCTTATATAATTTAATTTTATTTTCCTTTTCATTAATATCTGCTAAAAAGTCACTTAAGGTACTATCATAAGTTGCCATATCTCCAAATAGTTCCAAACTCTTAGCAACATTTACTCCATTACTTGTTAATAGTGTTACATCTCTCATTATTCTTCCTCCTTCAAATACTCATCAAGTACTCTTTCTAATTCATTTCTTTGAATTGGTTTAGATAGATAATCATCAAAACCAATACTTAGATATTTTTCTTTCATTCCTGCTATTGCATTAGCAGTAAGAACCACCGTCTTAATCTTAAAATCTTCTTTTTCTTTTAATTTTAATAAAGTCTCTGAACCACTCATTTCTGGCATCATATCATCCATTAAAATAAGATTATACGGTATTCCCATTTCTACTCTTTTAATAGCATCAGCTCCACTTGATACTTCATCTATAAATACACTATAATCTTTAAGTAATCTCTCGGCTACTTTTAGATTAAGTTTATTATCATCAACTACCAGTATTCTCTTTCCTTTATAATTTCTTTTAACTGATACCTCTTCTTTTGGTATTACTACTTCCTTAGGTGTAATATCTACTATCTTTTGATCAATACAAACAGTAAACTTACTACCTTTTCCATAGATACTTTGAACAACCATCTCCCCATGCATTAGCTCTACTAATTTTTTAGTAATAGCAAGACCAAGTCCTGTCCCTTCGATAGTTATATTTCTCTCTTCATCAGCACGTTCAAACTTTTGAAATAACTTGTCAATATTATCTCGTTTAATTCCAATACCAGTATCTTCAACAGAGATAATCAACCTGCAAATACTATTTTTCAAAATGACACTTTCTACGACAAAATCAATATATCCTTTCTCCGTATATTTTACCGCATTAGTCAATAGATTCAAAACAATTTGTTTAACTCTTGCATAATCGCCATATAAGGAACTTGGTAAGTCTTTACTAAATTTAACTCTTAACTCGATTGGTTTTTCATTTCCAAGTCTTCCTTTAGTTAACACAACTAGTTCATTAAAGATTTTTACTGGTTCATAAGTAGTATTAACAATTTCTAATTTATCAGCTTCTATTTTCGAAATATCTAAAATACCATTTACTATCTCTAACAAGCCTTGACTAGCCATCATTATATCTTTAACATCTTCTTTTGCTGATTCTGGAATTCCTTCTTCTTCTTGAAGAGCTTCTGAAAATCCAACTATCGCATTTAAGGGAGTTCTTATCTCGTGAGACATATTTGATAAGAATTCTGTCTTTGCATTATTTGCTCTTACAGCAGTTTCTTTAGCAATATTCAACTCTTCAATCAATTTAACATCTGGGTTTTCAATAGTGAAGTACATAAGAAAGGTAACTAATGTTTCTGATGGTGTAATAAGTAATACCCCTGGAACGTAGTTTTGTACTATAGAAGTAATAATTCCTAGTATTATATAAATCATTAACGGAATAATTTTTATATTAAAGTTAAAGGACTTATTAAATATTGCTATCATTACCCATACACTGATAAAAATAAAACTTGCTAAATAAACTAAGTTTACTGGTACACCAGTAATGACTGGTCCATAAGCACCTTTTGCAAAAGCAATCGGGAAGATAAGTATTGGAATTGCAAAAGCAATCATAGCAATAATCCAAAATAATTTTGATATTTGATGATCTTTCTTAGTTATATAAATCATATAAATTGAAAAAGTGGCTATCCAGATAAGTAGAAGTAACAAATAAATCTTTAACACCAAGTCACTAAAAAATGGAATGTAGTTAAGGGAGACGAAAGTACAAGCATATTCAAAAAGTAATGCAAACAAATTACTTATTACTAGAAATTGGTATAATTTGTTTTCAACATTTTTAAGTCTTCTTTTACTAAAGTAAACTATATTTAGTAATATTGAAAAACAAAGGGCACAAGTTGGAAAGAACAACCCTGTCGTCATTAAAAACCACTCCTATCTTTTTACCATTATAGCATTAAATCGACAAAAAAAGAAGATTTTAAATCTTCTTTGTGTACTTTTTATTATTGGAACTCTTAGTTATATAACTAAGAGTGAAAGTATTTGCTATTCCTTGTTCTGTTAAAGCATTAATATCTCGCTTACCAGAACCAGTTAGTGGAAATTCATCTTTTACTTGGGAATAGTGTATTTTTTGCGCTAGTTCCTCTGGTATACGTTCACATAAACGAAGATTAGCATTGATAATAGTTGATAATTTATCTTTACAAGTTGGTTGAAAAGCATAATGTATTACTGGAGTTTCAATTCCATTTTCATCTTTAACGTTAACTACCTCGCAAGACAAAATATTACTACTATCTTCTTCAAGTATCTCTGCTAAACTATAACTAGGAACAACACTTCCATCACTTAATTTAAAGTCATTACCAATTCTTCTGTGAATAATAACACGATTATCTCCTTTAATTGCTGCCCAAAGTTTGCAATCACCATAAACATTTCCTGCATTATCGTGAATAAAAAACTTATTAGTAGCTTCTTCGTTATTATTATACTCACGCATAGTAGTAGGCCCAATAGCTACTAGTCTACCAACACTGCCATCAGTGATATGATTACCTGCTTCATCTAATATTGCTTGAGAAAGTCCTTTGAATGGAACTAAACCATATTTTTTGGTACAAGCTAGTTTACTTTTATAGGCATGATATAAAGAGAAATAGATTCCACCATGTTCACAGTCGCCGCCTCCCATTGATAGCGTAGCTGCTATTGGTAATCTATCCTTACCAGCTGAGACATCTTTTAAAAATTTATTGATTAATTTTTCTTCTCCTAAAGAGGTATTTTCTCCTACAGAAATAGGAATGAATAAACCTCTTTGCTTTATATTTGGAAATTCTTTTTCATAGGTTAAAGCAGCATGAGTCCAGAAGCTTCTCGTAGCAGCAACAGCATTTGGACGATTTATAACTAAAGAAGTATTAAAGAAATCTCGGTCATAAATTGGTTCTAAAGCTACACTACACCCTTGTGATAGAGAATCAGAAATACTAGTAATAACATCAGTATTTGAATAAGTTGGAATATGTGCTAACATTCTTACATCTTTCATTTCAGGAAGACCTGATAAATCATTATCATGAAGTCTTCCCATAACAATCAAACTCTGATGCTGTTGTACTATTTCTTTAGGAAGTCCAACAATTGTAGAACCGCTTGTATAGGTAATTAAAAAGTCATCATCGAGCATTACTTCAGCTCTTTCAACTTGCTTATTTTTACCAATATTTAAAAATTCACTAAAAGAAAGAACATCTTCGTCTTCATATGGTTGAAAAGAATGATATTTTTTATCAAAATCATAAAATAAATCAACCCCATCTTTTAATGATTCACTTAAAGATGATACCACTATTTTAGAATAACCACTATCTTTAACTATATCCTTTAATTCTATATAGTTATCACTAGTTGCAATAAAGACATTTTTACTAGTATCTTTTAATATTTCTTTAATATAATCTTTATCAAAATGTGAGCCAAAAATCTTAACTCTTGCCCCAAGCAAACTAGCAGCTAGGATAGTATAGACAAACTCTGGTGTATTACTCATACAAAGTGGAATAGTATCTCCTTTTTTCACTCCTAATTCTAATAGGCTAGCAGCTACTAAGTTTCTTTTACTAAACATTTCTTTATAAGTTATGACATTACCACGATAAAATAAAGCCTCTTTTTTTAAATTATCAATATTTCTAAGTTCTATCTCTTTATCCCATGCATGGTTATGATTTTTATTTATATCTTCTATAGCACTATTATATTTACTACTATTTTTAGCTATTTTGTTACTTCTAATTTTATTAAGAATTATATTATTTATTCCTAATTTTTTAATTTTTTCTAAGTTAATTCTTACGTTCATAGTTTCCCCCCTACTATATTTTTTCTAATTCACTAGCTAAATAAGAATGTACTTCGCCATTTTCTGTTTTCACTTGATAAAGTACTCCTATTTTTAAAACAATAACACCCTTTTCTTTGATATTTGGTATATAAACATTGTTTCCAATATCTAAACTATTAGTATCATCATCTTGACTAGTATTTTTAACAATATATCCCATATCCGCCCTCCTTTTTTAACTATAACATAGAAAACTATTTTATTAAAGCAAAAAGAAAAACTTTACTTAAAATAAGTAAAGTATCCCTATGATATTTTCTTTAATGTTTTTACTTTTTTATCACTATAATACCTATCAGAATTTTTATTTTGTTTTAATATAATATCTATCAATTCTTCTTTTGATAGCTCATCTAAGTTAACAGGATTATTACTTTCTGCTTCTGGTAAAACTTTATGATAAAAATTAACAACTTGATCATCGGTTATATTATATAAGTTACATAATACAATACTATAGTTTAGAGCTTTTCCTTTAGTACCATTTTCTACCTGACTCATTATAGAAGGAGATATTCCTACTTCTTTATCTATTTGCATTAAAGTTAATCTATTTTCTTTTCTTTGATCATACCAAAATGATTTTAATTTATCTATCTCACTTGGTAAAATAGAGACCTTTCTAGCTCTAAAACAAATATCTTTATCAACGATTTTTAATTTTTTACTCTTATCACAAAAAGCTTTATAGACTTCTGCTACTTGCTCATCTGATAATCCCCAAAAACCTGCTAAACGAAGAATTGTTTCTAACTGTGGATTTTTAGCAATTCCTTGTTCTAGTCTATATAAGGAGTTATAGGAAAGACCAGTATAGTTAAGAAGTTCCTTACCCGAAAGGCCCTTACTAGCAGCAAATTTTTCTCGTAGTGATATAAAAAAATTCATTAGATCTCTTAACGCCTCTTGATTTAGTTTATAGTCCTCACGTACCATATTTATTCCCCCTTTTTTATGGCACATATAATACTACATTTTTCCATTTTTGTCAAGAATTATAGAATGTATGTTCTTGATTTTAGTTAGTTTTTTCTGTTTTTCACTAAAATATTTATCTGGTTCTAAATCTTGATTTAAGATAATTTCTATTAATTGGTCTTTATTAAGGACATCCAAATTTATCGGTTTTAACTTATTTGTTTGTTTTAATGTTCTATGATAAAAGTCAAGTACTTCATCACTTTTTATACCATAAAATTTACATAAAGGAATAATTAGATTTAGGGAATTAACTCTTTTTTTATTTTCCATTCCACTAATAGATGAAGCAAGAATACCTGTTTGTTCACTAACATCAACCATAGTTAATCTTTTTGATTTACGAATATATTTTAATTTTTCTGATAAACTATAAAGTTCACTCTTATCTATGTCTACTTTTTTTAGCTCTGTCCAATTATCATTAGTAGTAAATGTCAGTTGTTTATTTTTATCACATAATACTTGATATATTTCTATTATTTGTTCATCTTTTAATGACCAAAAACTACTAAGTTGAAGAAAAGTTTCCAATCTAGGTACTTTTACTCTTCTTTCTTCAATCATTTT
>JAQXHT010000114.1 GCA_029007415.1 bacterium | reverse complement strand
ACTACTATCACAGTAACTATTATTGCTACATTTAGCTTAGTTATTGCTTTCTCACTTCTTTTTAATTTCATTTTTCTACCTCTTTATAATTACTAATTTAAATACACTCCATCACAGTTCTTAGGATTTGCCGGTTTATGCTCAATCGTAACATTAGGATTAATAATCTTCTTATCTAATCTTATCAAATAGTATTTATTACCAAAAGCACAAATATTACAAGATTCATAATCATCAATTATTATTTTTACTTCATTATTTTGAATAGAATAATCAATTGGAAAATTATCTGATGTATCGCACATATTATAATTAACTCTTAAAAAAAGATAGTTATTATTCTTAAAATTTCTTTTACTCAACTCATTGGTTTTTATCTTTTCTCTATATTCATCATAACTAGTAAGAAGATAACTTTCCTCTTGTAAATCATCAACACTTTCGATATAACTAGTTAAGTTTTTTAAATAAATTATATCATCTTCCCTAAAATTGCTATTTCTAACAGTAAAGTATACAACCACACAGAAAATAATAACTACTAACACAATAACTAGCACTGCGATATTTAGTTTAGTTATTTCTTTTTTACTTCTTCTTAACTTCATCTTTCTACCTCTCTTATTATATATAGGATAACATACTTTTTAGAAAAATAGATACTTTCCTATGATTTTAATATCTCATACTGTAAATTAGTAAGATTAGTTGACTTAGTATAAATAGTTATACTTTCTAACGGCACACCAAAGCAATTAACTTTTTCTATATCATCATAAAGACCATATCTACGTAAAAGAGCAATATATTCCTTCTCTCCTTCTACTATATCACTAAATTTAAAATTTTCTATTCTTTTTATAATTGCTTCATCATAATAAGACAAGCTAAGTTTTGGTTGCATAGAAATAATTTGATAATCAAAGTTTAGTTTATCTTTTAAATTTCTAGTAGTTACAGCTTTATCTTTAAACGATATTGTAACTCTTTCTTTACTATTACCATCATATATATTTAAAGCTTTCGTATTAGTTATTACTAACAAGAAAAAACTTATACCAATAAAAAAGAAAATCTTTTTCAAAATTCGACACCTCCATTAATAAAATGTCTAATTTTTAGATTTTCTTTCCTGGTAATTTTTGCTACTTATTATATTTTTTTAATTTACTTTTAATCATAAAAATAAGTTCCATTGAAGCATTCATTTTATAAAGAATTAAAAGACTATCTTGTAATTTTGTTTTTAAAGATACTTTCTCTTCCACTTCCTTAGCAAGTAATAAACATTCATTCTTATCAAGATCATTTACTAAGATAAAATCCTTTATATCTTGTTCTATTTCTTTTAAAACATAAACTTTTAAATCATATTCATCCATACTATTAACACCATAGTATGCACCAACATAAGTCTTAAATTCATTAATTAAAGTTTCTTTTTTTTGCAAGATAATCACCTCTTAGAGAAGTTTAACATAGAATAAGTAATTTAGCTATAACTAGTTTTAGTTATCTCTAATCTCACAGTTAAATTCTTTTGTAACTTTTTCTATCATTTGATGGAAGTCATTCATTACTTCTTCATCTGTTAGAGTTTTCGCTTCATCAAGATAAGTTAATTTGAAAGCGATTGATTTTTTATCACTAGCAATATTATCTCCAAGATAAACATCAAATACACTTATATCTTTTAATAATCTAGATGATGATTTCTTTATCATTTTTTCGATTTCACTAGCATTGATATTTCTATCAATTAAGAAAGCGACATCTTTTTGAATACTAGGATACTTAGCTGGTTCCTTAAATTTAATTGGTTTTACTTTACGCATTAATTTATTTAAGGAAAGTTCAAAGACATAAACTTCATCTTTTAAGGTATTCGGATGAACTCTACCTATGATACCTAACATTTCCCCATCTAGTAAGATATTAGCAGATACACCAGGATGAAGATTAGGAAGTTTAGCTGGAACGAAAGCATAACGATTAGTAAAGCCTAGTGAGTTAAGAATATCTTCTACTATTCCTTTCACTACATAAAAATCACATTTGATATTACCATTCCAAGATGATTTAACAATATTACCTTTTAATAAACCAGCAATCTTAGATTCTTCTTGGTAATTTTTATCATAAGTTTTACTTATTTCGTATAAGAAGATGTCTTCTACTTTTCTTGCTTTATTATAATTATAAATATTTATTAAAGAAGGTATAATAGTTGTTCTAACAACTGACTTATCAACACTCATTGGGTTAGGAAGAACTACTTTTTCTTTTTGCTCATAATCAAACAATTCCGCCATACTTGGTGACACTAAAGTATAAGTTTTAGTTTCTGTTAGACCTAACATTCTAAGTCTTTTAGAAATAAACTTACGATATTTAATATCTCCTTTATATTCACCTTTCTTGATTGGTACAACTGGTAAAGTAGCTGTTAAGTTATGATAACCATAAAGTCTTACGATTTCTTCTGCTATATCATTAACATTAGGTTCAATATCAAGTCTTCTATTAGGAATAGTTACTGTAAACACTTCATCTTTTAAAGTATAAGCAAAACCTAATCTATCCATTTCTTTTTCCATATCAGCTTCATCTATTTCAATACCTAAAAGATTATTAACTTCACTAGCTTTAAAAGTTACTACCTTCTCAGTCTTATCAACATTATCATATTTGACAGTACCAGCTAAAACGGTTGCATTAGCATATTTTTCTAGTAAATGACAAGCTCTTTTAATAGCCATTTCAGTATATTCATAGTTTAGTCCTTTACCATATCTAATAGAAGCTTCACTACGAAGGTTTAATCTAGCAGCAGTATTTCTAATACTAACAGCATCAAAGATAGCACTTTCGATTAAGATTGTTTTTGTATTATCAGTAACTTCCGTATCAACTCCACCCATAACACCAGCGATACATTTAGGAGTTGTGCCATCAGTTATTACAATATCGTTACTAGTTAGTATTCGTTCTTTATTATCAAGAGTAGTAATTTCTTCGTTATTAACAGCATCTCTTACTAAGACTTTAGAACCTAAGGAATCATAATCAAAGAAATGAAGTGGTTGACCAAATTCTAACATTACGTAATTAGAAATATCAACTACATTGTTAATAGAACGCATTCCTGCTGATATTAATCTTTTCTTAATAAATTCAGGAGATTCTTTTATCTCAATATTCTTAACCATTTTAGCAAGATAATAACTACATTTTGGTGTTGCTACTTCTAGATTAAAATGGTCTTTAACGTTATCATTTACTTCTTTAAAACTTATATCAGGTAGCGTTACTTTTCTATTTAGGATAGAACCTAAAGCATAAGCAAAACCAATATGGTAATAACAATCATTATTACGATGCTTATGAATATCAAGTTCAAGAACAGTTGATTCTAAATCTAAAGCTTTTAAAGCATCTTCTCCCACTTTTAAGTTAGTTGCCCCTTCATAAATGCCTTTGCTATAAGTAGCATCATTCTTTTCTTCAAGGCCTAATTCATATAAGGCACAAAGCATTCCATTTGATTCTACTCCTCTGATTTTACTTTTTTTAATTTCAAAATCTCCAGGTAAAATAGTGCCTGGTAAAGCAACTATTGCTTTTAAACCAACTCTTACATTAGGAGCACCACAAACAATTTGTAGTGTTTCTTTACCAACATTTACTTTACAGATATGCAAATGGTCACTATCCGGATGGTTAGTACATTCTACTACTTCTCCTATTACTAGGTTGTCGATATGATTAGTAATTATCTTTTCAACATTAATATCACTTTCTGTTACTTTCTCTGCTAATTCTTTCGGTGTTAAGTCAGAAATATCAATATAATCACTTACCCATTCTAAATTAATCATTATTATCTTCCTTTCTATCAAATGCTTTACTACTTCTTAAATCTGTCATATAAAAAGTCCTAATATCAGTAATACCATACTTTAACATAGCAAGTCGTTCTGCTCCAAAGCCAAAAGCAAAACCAGACCAAACAGCTGGATCATAACCACAATTTCTTAAAACATTAGGATGAACCATTCCTGCTCCAGCAACTGTTATATAACCACTATTTTTACAGATAGGGCAACCTTTACCTTTACAATTAAAACAACTAATATCTAACTCTACTGATGGTTCAGTAAACTGATAGTAACTAGGTTTTAATCTTACTTCCGTATCATTACCGAATAATCTCTTAGCAACAAGGGAGAAAGTTCCTTTAAGGTCCGTTAGATGAATATTTTTATCTACTAATAAACCTTCTATTTGCATAAATTGATGAGAATGAGTAGCATCATCATCATCTCTACGATAAGTCTTTCCTGGACAAATCATTCTTACTGGTTTTTCTCCTTTAGCTTCTAACATTGTTCTAATTTGAACAGGAGAAGTCTGACTACGAAGTAAGATTTCATCATCTTTTAAGTAGAATGTATCTTGAGCATCTCTTGCTGGATGGCCTTTAGGAATATTTAAAAGTTCAAAGTTATATTTATCTTCTTCTATTTCTGGTCCATCAACTACATCATATCCCATAGATATGAATAAATCTTCTAAGTCTTCTACTAATTTTTCTAAGATATTAGGGCTTCCTATTTCGATATGGGTAGCAGGAAGCGTTACATCAATACTTTCACTAGCTAATTTCTCATTAAGAGCTTCTTCTTCAAATAAAGCTTTCTTACTATCATATAATGAATTAAAACTATTCTTTAACTCATTCATCTTCATACCAAACTCTTTCTTCTCTTCATTTGGTATTTCTTTAATCTTACTACTAAGTTCTGTAATAATACCTTTCTTACCTAAGTATTTTACTTTTAAATCATTAAGACTTTTAATATCTTTAGTTTCACTTAGTTCTTGTTCTATATTCTTTTTAATCTCTTCTATATTCATCTAATACATCTCCTTTATTTTCTTTAATGTTTTAATTTTATTTTTATCATTATCTTTATCTAATGGGTCATAATGATATGAAGTTATCCCAATACTTCTTGGTACTAAAACATCATTTATGATATTATCACCTATCATAACTGTTTCATTAGGATTTACATCTTTAATTATTTTCTTATACCCAATAGCATTAGGTTTAATAGCAAGTTCTCCCCCATATATTTCACTAAAATATTCTAATAGATTAGCATTTCTTAATCTTCCTTTTTGAACTTCTTGAAACCAATTAGTATAAAGAATATTTTGATAACCTTTACTTTGCAAATAGGAAAGCACTTCTTCTGCTCCGCTATGAATGGTATCAGGAATGTTTTTGTTATGTTCCATCCAATCTTCAATTATTTTTTCATCTATCTTAAGTCCACTTCTAAGTGTTAGAAATTCACTTAACAATTTTGTATCATATTTAAAAAACATTCTTTCGTATTCCATCAAATATTTAACTTTATTTTTAATAAATTCATCTACTTTTTCATCAAGTATTTGTTCTTTAAAAAAGTCATCTTCTTTTCTAAAATCAGCACTTAATAGTGTTCCATCTAAATCCCAAATAACTTTTTTTATCATTATATTCCCCCCTAAACAAAATAAAAACTATAACATAAGGACGAATAATTCCGTGGTACCACCTTATTTTATAGTTTTCTATACACTCTAATCTCTTAACGCGAGTAACGCTTAAAGTTTTCTTTAAGACTCAAAGGATGAATTCAAAGGATAAAAGGATTATTTACACCAACCATAATCTCTCTTTTACTTTTATTTATCTTTTACTACTTCCTTCTCATTGATTTAAATAGTCATTAATTCTTGTTCTTTTTCTTTTAGTAATCTTTCAATATCTTTATTATATTCAGTAACTAAATCTTGAATATCATTTTTAAGAGACTTCTCTTCATCTTCTGCTAAATCTTCTTTTTCTATTTTTTCATTAGCATCACGGCGAATATTTCTAATAGCAACTTTTGCTTCTTCTGCTAAAGCTTTTACTTGTTTTACTAGTTCTTTTCTTCTCTCTTCAGTAAGAGCTGGCACTACTATTCTAATAGTTTCACCATCGTTACTTGGATTATAACCTAAGTTAGCAGCTATAATAGCTTTTTCCATTTCTTTTAAACAACTTTTATCAAATGGTTTAATTAATAGTTGATTTCCTTCTGGTACAGAAATAGTTCCTAGTTGTTTTAGTGGAGTCATTTGTCCATAATATTCAACCATTACTCCATCTAAACTAGAAGGATTAGCTCTTCCAGCTCTTACTGCTCCAAACTTTTTCTCTAAGTTATTTACAGTTGCTTTCATTTTTTCTACTGCATTATCTATTTCTTGATTCATCATTCTTCTGCCACTAAAAACATATACAAAGTGCATATGCTAGATGCGTTACTATATAGGTTATTAGTACTTACCTATAATGTAGACATCATCTAATTAGTTCTTCCTTTCTTAAATAATTTTTCACCACTTCATTTCAACTAAAGTATACTAGTCATAACTTTTTCTTATATCAGAAGTATTTATTATGATTTTAGTCACTTTAAGTCTAAATAATACTTTGGATTTTAAGTATCTCCTGAGTAAGTTTACTCACTCTTAGGAATGTTTTTAAGTACTTATAATTCCTCTCAATCACAATTTTACTATATTGTTTTTAAGAAATCAATCTTTTTCCAATTAAAAAAAGTCTAAAGCTTTACTGATTTTACTTCTTTTATTGGTATACCAGTCATTCTAGTAACTTCTTCCTGACTCATTCCGTTATTAAGCATTGCACTAATTATAGAAATTCTTTCTTTTGTGCTTCCTTGCTCAATTCCACGTTCAATTCCAGCTTTAAATGATACACTTCTAATACCATTTTCAATTCTTTCTCGCTCTAAATCAGCATCATAAAGTCCAATAGTATTAATATCAAGCGAAGCTTCTTTTATTCTTCCTACTGCTTCCATTAAGTCATTATCTCCTTTCCCTAATTTTTCTAAATCACTAATCTTATCAACTTTCAGTATAAGTTTAATCTAGCTCCATTATAATATTATTTTGTTCATTTTTATTAATATTTGATTAAATTTTAGTTTTTCTCG
>JAQXHT010000113.1 GCA_029007415.1 bacterium | reverse complement strand
GAGCACTTGACTGTTAATCAAGGGGTCCTAGGTTCAAGTCCTAGTTGAGGCGCCATTTTTTTTGGCCAGTTGGTGAAGTGGCTTAACACACTGCCCTTTCACGGCAGCATTCACGGATTCGAATTCCGTACTGGTCACCATTTAGATTTTAGAAGTAACTTATAAAAGTTGCTTTTTTCTTTGTAAAAGTGTTGACATCACTTTCATTTTACGGTAATATTATAACTGCGGAAGCAATTTGGAGACATACTCAAGAGGCTGAAGAGGCTCCCCTGCTAAGGGAGTAGGATGGGTAACTGTCGCGAGGGTTCAAATCCCTCTGTCTCCGCCATTTAGAATTTAAACTCCTTATAACGGAATTTTTTTATATCAAAAAAGCACTATACTTTTTCTATTAGAGTTAGTGCTTCTTTTTTATTACTTAACTTCTGAATTAATTTATCTACTAACACTTCAAACAAGTTATAAAGTCTATGTGATAGATACATTAATAAAAATGTAAGAAAAACCATAAAGGTATTAAAATGTGTTATAGAAAATAAAGTCGTTAAGTTAAAGATTGCATAGATAAATAAATAAAACATTGAGCTAAATAGAAACAATCTTATTCTATTAAATGGACGACAAATTTTATATAAAAGGATAAACGAAGTATAACCAGTCAAAGTTAAACAAAGCGTTGATATTTTAGCATAACTAAGACTAAGTGTTTGTCCAAACATGCAAATTAACAAAATATTTAAAATAATGGTAAATGCTGGTGGTGCTGATTTTCTCAAAACATTAGCTAAGAAATTACCCTTTACCCTTTCTTTATTTGGTTCTAAAGCCAAAACAAATGATGGTATTCCTATAGTTGCAACACTTGTTAATGTTAATTGAATTGGAATAAATGGATATGACATTTCTATAAAGAGAAATATAAAAGCAAGTACTCCAGCATAAATTGTTTTGACTAGAAATAAAGATGCTGATCTTTCCAGATTGTTAATACTTCTTCTTCCTTCTGCTACAACACTTGGCATTGAAGCAAAGTTGGAATCTAATAAGACTAACTGTGACACACTTCGTGCGGCATCACTTCCAGAAGCCATAGCAATAGAACAATCCGCTTCTTTTAAAGCTAGGCAGTCATTAACTCCATCTCCAGTCATTGCTACATTGTGACCATTTTCTTTTAATGCTCTAATAAGTAAGTGTTTTTCTTCTGGTTTAACTCGACCAAAAACATCATATTTTAATGCTGCTTCTTTAATTTCTTTTTCATCATGAAGCGTTGACAAATCAATAACTTTTAAATCTTCAGTTAATCCTGCTCTTTTAGCAATTGTTGCTACTGTAAGAGGATTATCACCTGAAATAATTTTGATTGTAACACCTTGCTCTTTAAAATATTCAAGAGTTTTCTTAGCTTCTTTTCTAACTTTATCTTGTAATAGAATAAAACCTAAAGCTTCTATTTTTTCATTTTTCTTTTCATAATTACTAACTTTTGCTAAAACTAAAATTCGATATTTCTTTATATAATCAGTTAACATTTTTTGATAGCTTTTGCCGTGGTCTTTTAAGACAAATTCTGGTGCCCCAATTAAATAAGTACCATTTTCAAAACTTACACCTGAATATTTTTTAGCAGATGAAAATGGAATAACATTTTCTACTTTCCACTTAGGTTTTTGATAATAAGCTTCTCTTAAAGCAAGAGCGGTTGCATTCTTATCTTCAGTTGCTCCCATCATACTAGCTAAAACATCACCTACGGAAGCTTTTGTTTCTCCATCAACAGGAACGACATCAACTACTTCCATTTTACCTTCTGTTATTGTACCAGTCTTATCAAGGCAGATAACATCTACTCTTGCTAAAGATTCAATACAATATAAATCCTGAACCAAAACTTTTTCTTTTGATAAACGAATAACAGAAACAGCAAAAACTGTTGAAGTAAGTAATACTAGTCCTTCTGGTATCATTCCAATAATAGCAGCTACTGTATTAACGACAGCATTTTGTAGTGTATTTCCAGTTAAATAAAGTTGTCTTGCAAAAAGTAATATACCAAGAGGAACGATAATAACGGAGATAGTTTTAACTATTTTATTAAGAGAACGCATAATCTCTGAAGATATTGGTTTAATATACTTAGTATCACTTGATATTTTAGCAGTGTAATTATCATAACCAATATGTTCTACTCTGGCTTTAGCATTACCACTGACAATGAAGCTACCTGATAAAAGCATATCTCCTGTTTTTTTAGTTAAAGTATCACTTTCTCCAGTTATAAATGATTCATCTACTTCTACCATTCCAGAAATTATTACAGCATCAGTTACTACTTGATTACCTAGTTCCAATAAAATAACATCATCTAAAACAATTTCATCTAAATTTAGTTCTTCTTCTTTTCCTTCTCTTAGGACTTTAATTTTTGAGGCAGAAACTACTGATAGTTTATCAATAACACTTTTTGAATGTAATTCTTGAAAAGTACTAATGACTGTATTTAAAACAATTATTAATAAAAATCCTAAATTTTTATAACTACCTACAGCAATAATAGCAACTGCTAAAATTACATTGATTATATTAAATAGAGTAACCGTATTTTCTAAAATTATCTCTTTGGCCGTCTTAGTTTTTACATTAGTATTAAAATTAACTAAATTATCCCTTATTCTTTCGCTGACTTGTTCCTTAGTAAGTCCTTTATCTTTGTCTGGATTATATCTTTTAATCATCTGTATCACTTCCTTTTCATCTAATTATAACACGATTTATAGCAGATTTTATTAAAATATGCTATAGTAAGGGTGAGGTGTAAATATGAAAAAATTTTTAGCTATTTTGTTAACTATAATAGCAACTGCTACTACTATTGTTTTAGTAGGATTATTTGCAATTCCTTATGTGGGTAATGAAGCTATCAAACTCATCGCTAACGAAACAATTGATGACTCTGTAGTAGACAGTAATGACTTATATCAAGAAGCAGAAGACTTAGGTATCAGTCAAGATAAGATTGATAAAGCTTTATCAAATGATGAGATGAAAGAATATGTTAATACTATCTTAAAAGAAGTAATTAATAAGAAAACTACTAATAAAAGCAAAGTTGATGAAGAACTTATCAAAGAAAAAACTAAAGAATTTTTAGAGAAAGCTAATAAGAATTATGATATTAATTTATCAGATGAAAAACTAAAAGAAATTAGTGATAATGCTAGCAAAGAAGTAATTGAATCATCTAATGAAATGATTGAAGATAAAGATAATGATATATCTGGATTCTTAGATGTTATAAGTTTTTGTAGTAATTCTAAAGTAAGAAGTTTAACTATTATTTTACTAATCATAGAGTTAGTAGGTATTGCTCTTCTTACTCTTAAAAAGTTAAGTTTCTTCTTATATTATACTTTTATATCTTTATTTACTGCTACTTTAATTGCTATTTTAACTTTCTTAATAAACTTTATACTTAGCAGTGAAAAAGACTTAAAAATACTAGTAAGTCTTATAAGTAAAGGTTATATACTAGCTTTAGGTTTCTTAATCTTAGGAATAGTATTTATAATCATTCATAATATTATTAAGCATTATACTAATAAAGAGGTTGTTCCTTTCTAGAACACCTCTTTTTTTAAACTTATACTTTTATTTATTTTTTCAAAAACACTAGCTAAATCTTCATGTATTACTATATCTGCTAAATAATCGTATGGTGTTTCATCTTTATTAATAAGAACTAAATGTTTACCTCTAAAATATGTTACTAAAGAGGATGCAGGATACACCTGAAGTGAGGTTCCACCTACTATTAATAAGTCTGCTTCACTTACTTCTTTGATAGCTTCAGTTAGTATTTTATTATCAAGTGCTTCTTCATATAAGACAACATCAGGTTTAATTATGCCACCACAACTACACTTTGGAATACCTTTAGATTTAAAAACGTACTCACCACTATAAAACTTATGACAATTAAGGCAATAGTTTCTTAAAATAGAGCCGTGTAATTCATAAACATTTCTACTACCAACCATCTTATCAAAGCCATCTATATTTTGAGTTATTATAGAACTTAATAAGTTTTTATCTTCCATTAATTTTAAAGTCTTATGAATAATATTAGGTTTATAGTTAAGACTATTTAGTTTTTCTTTATAAAATTCATAAAATAAATCAGTATGTTTTATAAAGAAAGTATGAGATAAAATCTCTTCTGGTGGATACTTTCTTTTTTCTTTATATAGTCCATTACTACCTCTAAAGTCTTGTAAACCACTAGCAGTAGATACTCCTGCTCCACCAAAAAATACTGTTTTTTTAGACATATTTATATAACTAATTAATTCATCTATTTCCATTTTTTCTCCCCTATAACCATCTTTTATATTTTTTAATATACATCTTCTTAACAATTTCTTCTACTACAATATATAGTAATGATAAGAAGATTACAAATATATAAAAGTTAAGTGGTAGATAAGTGAAATGGAAGGACTTAATAGGTGCTAATAAAATTGGTAATATCATAGATGCTATTATACATAAGAAAGTAGAAATTAATAAATATTTATTAGCAGTTGATTCTATA
>JAQXHT010000112.1 GCA_029007415.1 bacterium | reverse complement strand
TATGAAATTTTAAATATTTTAATGCCTGTTAAATCCTTCAATTTCTAAAATACATCAAAATATAGAAAAAGAGAAATGTTACTTTCCCCTTATACATATTCGTCAGAAATTAGGTACAATAATTTTATAGCACATTTTTTCGCATACTCAAAATGTGCCATAAAATACTAAACATTGTAACATATTTATCTAATAAGACTATCAGAATCTAGTAAAAAATCATATATTCCCATTATAACAATACCTTGTTCATTCTGATATTTTACAATATCATCTTTAACAATAATTATTCTCTTAAAGAAATCATTTACATTAATAAGAGGTCTTATTTCTTGTTCCATTTTTTCTTTAGTATCTAGATTTAAAGAAGATTGTATATAATATTTTTCACTACCTTTGTTAGCAATAAAATCTATTTCTAATTGTAATAGTGAAGAATTATTTCTAACCTCGACGACACCAACATCAACTGTAAATCCACGTCTTCTTAGTTCTAAATAAATGACATTTTCCATAATATGATTTTCTTCTATCTGACGAAAATTTAGAAAAGAATTTCTTATTCCCATATCAGTAAAATAATATTTTTGCGGTGTTTCTATGTATTTTTTACCTTTAATATTATATCTTTCTGCTTTTTCAATAATAAAACCGTCTTCTAAATATTTTAAATAATTATATATTGTTTTATTACTAATACTTGTAGTTGAATCGTAACTTTTAAAAGAATTTGCTAATTTTAAAGGATTAGTTAAAGAACCAACAGAAGAAGAAATCATCTCAACTAGTTTTTTTAGTTCTTCTTCATTTTGAATATTGTTTCTTTCAATCACATCATTAACGTAAACATTATTTTTTTGAATATTTAAATAATCAACTTTTTCTTCATCACTTGTTTGTAACAAAACTAATGGCAAACCACCATATGTTATATATTCTTTCCAAGCAGAATTTTTATCACCATTTTTGAATGAATAAAATTCAGAAAAAGATAGTGGATAAACCTTTATTTCATCTCCTCTTCCCCTAAACTCAGTTACAATATCACTTGATAAAAATTTTGAATTGCTTCCAGTTACATATACATCTAAATTTTTCTTGTGTAAAAAACTATTTAAAACACTTTCGAAATCACTACATTTTTGAACTTCATCCAATATTATGTAATACATATCATCATCTTTTACTTTGCTCATAATATAGTCATATAACTCATGTGGATTACAATATTTTTCATTTTCTATTGAATCAAGTTCAAGTTTAATTATATGATTTTCTTCTACTCCATCATTTATTAAATAATTTTTGTATATTGGATCTAACAAATATGACTTTCCGCATCTTCTTATTCCTGTAACAATTTTTACTAAACCATTATGTCTTTTTCTAATAAGTTTGTCTAAATAATAATCTCTTTTAATTTCCATTTTTTTATCCACCATCATTTCATATATAACCACAGTATAGTATACAGTAAAAATAAAGTCAATATTTTCATTACTAATTTACTACACAATTGCAAGTTTTTGGTAATGTAATCTATAAGTACAAAAAAAGAAAGCATTTAATACATAAATCACTCTCTTCGAAAACCTTTTGTTAAAAAGGCAATTGCATATTATCTTTCTTAAAGCCTTTCATCATCTTTTTCATTTGTTCAAACTGGATAAGTAATTGGTTTACTTCTTGAACAGAGCGCCCACTACCTTGAGCAATTCTTGTCTTTCGACTAGCTTTGATAATCTTAGGGTCACGACGTTCTTCTGGAGTCATAGAAAGAATAATTGCTTCTACGTGTGCTAATTGTTTTTCTGGTATTTGAATATTAGATAACCCCATTTTCTTAGCACCAGGTATCAACTTAATCAAATTCTCTAATGGACCTAATTTCTTAATTTGTTTCATAGAAGTTAAGAAATCTTCTAAGTCAAATTTACCTTGTTGTAATCTCTTAGCAGCTTTAGTAGCGGCTTTTTCATCGATTGCTTCTTCAGCTTGTTCAACTAAAGAAATAATATCACCCATATCAAGAATTCTTCCAGCCATTCGTTCTGGATCAAAGCTAGATAAACCATCTAACTTTTCACTAGTACCAATAAACTTAATTGGTAAATTTGTTAAATGACGAACAGATAAAGCTACTCCACCTCTTGTATCACCATCTAATTTAGTTAAGATAACACCAGTTAGATTTAATTTTTCGTTAAAACCATTAATAACGTGAATAGCATCTTGTCCCATCATAGAATCAAGAACTAACAAAGTTTCTTGTGGTTTAATGGCTTCTTCAACTTCTTTTAACTCTTCCATTAACTGCTCATCAATCTGAAGTCTTCCAGCTGTATCCACCAAAATATAGTCATAACCATTTTCCTTAGCATAGTTGTAAGCTCTTTGACATAAAGAAACTGGATTAGTTATCCCTTCTTCATAAACTTCAATATTTAATTGCTTACCTAATTGTTTCAATTGGTCAATTGCAGCAGGACGATAAATATCACCAGCTACTAATAATGGCTTTTTCTTATATTTCTTTCTTAAATAATTAGCAAGTTTACCAATCGTAGTTGTTTTACCTGAACCTTGAAGACCAACTAACATTAAAATAGCCGGATTTCCTTCTAGATTTAGAGGAGCTGCCTCTCCTCCTAATAGTTCAGTTAATTCATCTTTTACGATTTTAACAAATAAATCACCTGGTTTAATACTTCTTTTAACTTCTTCCCCTAAAGCTTTTTCCTTTACTTTAGTGGTAAATTCTTTTACTACTTTATAGTTAACATCAGCTTCCAATAAAGAAAGTCTGATTTCTCTCATCATTTCATCAATGTTTTCTTCAGTTATCTTTCCATAACCTTTTGCTTTATGGAGAACTTCTTGTAAACGATCTCCTAGACTTTCAAACATATTTTCATCTCCACTTCTTTATTAATTATATCTAATTTTGTGTTATTTTGTCCATTCATTTTGATATAGATAGAAAAAGAACTATCCAGGAATTTCTAGCTCTTTAACTTTACCATAATCACTATAATCTATTTTAATTGTAAGTGTTTCTACTACATTATAAGTATAACTATGATAACTATCTAAATGATAAGTAATTTCTATTACTTCTTTATCTTCATTAGCAGTTAAATCTATTAAATTAACTTTATCATCTAAATCAACTTGTTTATTATCAAGTAACTCTAAAAGTGAATTAGAAGTTATTTCATATTGATAAACTGTATTTCCATTTTCATAAGTTGTTTTTGCTTTTAGATGAGCAGCTTTGATTATGTTTTTGATATTTTTAACCTCATTTAAAGAAGCATACAAATAAGGATTAACTGCTACATTATAAGTATTGTTAGTTTTTTCCAAGTATATATCATTATAAGAGAAGAAAGTTCTAATGGTATTATCTTTCGTCATTATAAAAGAACTCTTTCCATCATTTACATCACCTGTAAAGATTGTTTTAATACCATTTCTATCTTCTTCCCTAGTAAAGCGATAATTACCAGCTTCTAGTTTAGTAAAGTCATAGTTTACAGAAATGTTGGCATTCTTATCCTTACTAACTTCACTTTGCTGCTTGCTAGTAAGATTAGTTCTAGCCATTATGCTTATGATGAAAAAGAAGACTAAATAGAAAAGGAAAAAAAGAATAGCTTTTCCTCTATCAGTTTTTAATAGATTGGTTACTGCCTTTTTAGTTTCTTCTTTTTTCTTTTTATCATCCATATTATCTTAGTACAGTTCCTTTCAATTCTTCCTTTTTAACTCCATTCAAGAAATCTTTAGCTGCACATCTTCTTTTACCTTCTAAAGCCATATCAGTAATAACTAACTCTTTCTTACCACAAACAACACTAAAGCCATCATGATGAAAATCAACTATTGTACCATCTTCCGTATTTGGATAGTACCTATCACCAAATCTAACATCATATATCTTTAGTATTTTTCCATTAAGAGTTGTATAAGCACCTGGTACAGGATTTAATCCCCTTACTTGTCTATTAACTTCTTCCATACTCTTAGTAAAATCTATTCTTTCTTCTTCACGAGAAATATTATAACCATAAGTTGCTTCTTCTTCATGCTGTGTCAACGGAATAATTTTATCTGCAATTAATAAAGGAATAGTTGATTTCAATAAATCTTTTGCCATTTCACTTAATTTGTATTGTAAACTTCCTAGGGTATCATCATCTAAAATTGGTGTTTTAACTTGAGTTAAGATATCACCTTGATCCATTTTTTTAGACATATACATGATAGTAATTCCTGTTTCTTTATACCCATCAATAATAGCATGATGAATTGGTGCTCCTCCTCTTAACTTAGGAAGCAAGGAAGCATGAACATTGATACAACCATATTTCGGAAAATGTAAGATTTCTTCTGGTAATATTTGTCCATAAGCACAAGTTACAATTAAGTCTGGAGCTAGAGCTAATATTTCTTGATAATCTTCTTTTATCTTTAATGGTTGAAAAACTTTTAAGTTATGTTCTAAAGCTAATTTTTTTACTGGTGGTGGAGTAATGATTCTTTTACGACCAACCATTCTATCTGGTTGTGTTACTACCCCTACTACATCATATTCATCAATTAATAATTTTAAAATTGGAACTGCAAATTCGGGAGTTCCCATAAATACTACTTTCATCTTTTCTTACCTCCTGTTTAAATTAGACATAATAACCATAATATCTAAGGATAATAATTAGTGTACAACCTAATGAAATAAATAACAATCCTAACATTGAAAATATTGAAGCATAACCGTAACTTTTTTCATATTTAGATGAATAATCAATTAAATTTTCTTCTTTCTCTTCCTTAACTGGTTCTTTCTTTTCAATAAATTTATTATTCTTTACTTCCCGATAACTTGGAAAAGTCTTAACTGTAAAGGCAAGTGGTAACAAAGCACTATATCTTTTAACATGTGCATATCTACTATCAGTAATACGAGCTATTCCAATTACTAAGTCTTCAACTCTTGCTTTATGTAAGATGTCATCTATATCATTAAGTTTATCTTTTCCTACTTCTTTTCTAGAAATGAAAGCTATTTGTGGTAAGGAATTACTAGCATCTAAAATATCCCATTGTTTTTCAAAAGCTGTTAAAACGGTATTTTCTTCTTTATCAGTCATATTTAAATGTTTAGCTAATAATACTAAATTATTCTTACAAGCTTCTTTATCTTTACGATAATATGCTTCTTTATCATACTCTTTTTTATCCTTATAATATTTAGAAGTAGCAGTTAACTCACAGAAATATTGTGGACTTCTAAAAGCATAGTAATAAGCCATTGCTGGTGAATCTGTCATTGCTATGGAAGTAATTTGTTCTAATAAATATTTAGGTATCATATCATCATATTTATGACTTTTAAAAATATAGTAAAGTTTTTTCATATAGAATACTGGATAAATATAGTCCTTAGGGTCAAGTCCTTTTTCTTCCACTAACGCTTTAAATGTTGAAGGAAAACTATGGAACATATAACCATTAACAATATATTCTTCATATAAATAAACTAATATTTTCCTTTTATTTTCATAAGAAGTTTTATCAGTCAATTTAAGTTTTACTCTAATCAATTCTCCTAGTAAAGAATTACACCAAATAACTAGTTCTTTATGGTCAGTATAGCAACTAGTTATTTTTCTTAGTTCTTCTATACAATAAGGAAAGTTTACTAAATCTTTAATAACAATATTATATTTAATTAGAAAATCCATAACAATCATTAATGAATACTGATTATAGCCATATTTTTCGCCATTAGGAGAAAATACGGATACTTTATATAAACTTTTTTCATCTTCTAAGGTTTTATGAAGAATTGCTAGTACATCGGTTCTTTTAAATATCTCATTAGGCATTATACCAACCCCAATCTTTATCTAGATTATACACAAAAAAAGAGGTATTTACAAGTGACTAACCTCTAATTCATAATTTTAACTTTAACTATTTTACTTGGTATTACAATTTTTATTTATATGCTAATTTTTTTTAATCTTTTTCTGTTAAACCAAACCTATGTAATATTGAATTATCATATTTCTTAGGACCTTTATTACTGCTACCAGCTTTTACATTTTTTAAGCTCTTCCTATATTCCTCGAGAGTAATTCCTTGAAGTGAAGCACAATCTTTTTCTTCTTTTAGAAATTGTCTTTTATTCATAATGAACCTCCCCTTTCTTTTCACCTATCTTTACAGAAATGATAACATAAGTTGTTTAAATATTCTAGTTAATTTTTTTATATAAGTCAATACCAATTTTTGGCTTATGAAATGAGTAACAAAAAAGTTACTAATTACTTGGTATTTAGCCAGTATAATTAGTAACTTACTGTTATATTATTGTAGGATTTGTATTATCTCCAGCTAAACCTGGCATTACTTCTGGAATGGGACTTGCACTGTTTGTGCTCGGCATTGGACTAGGTGCAGTATTAACTGGTTGAGTAACACTAACAGTAGATTGTGGTTGAACCGACTGATTATTAGTAAAATTTATTTGATTTTGTGGTGGTTCTTGCGGCATAACTACTGGTGATGGTGGTATTACATTTAAAGATGGATTATTAATGTTACCTATTGTTGAAGTATCAAAAGCTATCGTTTGAGGAGCTAATTTTTTTATATCTCCTACCTCAGGAATACCAGTACTATTATTAATATTAGTATTCATTGTTGGTTGTTGATTATAATTCATAGTGTTAACAGGTTGCTGTTGATAGTTTGTCATTTGGGGTTGCGGTTGAACATATGTCTCTCTTGGAGGTTCACTATTAGGTACTGGTCTATTACCATTCCAAATTGTAACAACGTCACAGTTACCACTCTTAGGCATAGGATCAGGCATTTTCAATTTAACGATAAGTGGTATTTTAAATGCACTACCAAATCCTAAACAAGTACCAGATTGTAATGTCTTTTGTTTTTCTACAACATCATCTGAAATATTAGGTACCATTTTTCTAATATAATCAACATCTACAGGGTGGTTCATCTTAAAGATTAAGAAGTTAGAACACTGTGATATAACGGTATCTGATAATTCAACTGGTCTTTGAGAGATAAGTCCCAAAATCAGACCATACTTTCTTCCTTCCTTAGCGATACGTTCAAATATATTATAACCGATTAAGAATCTATCCGTATCATTTTGAATATAGCGGTGAGCTTCTTCTACTAAAATATGGAAAGGAATACTTGCTCTATTTTTAAGTCCTTTAGTAAATTCAAATAAAAGTCTTGAGTAAACTTTAGTAATTACTTTAGCAAAGTCATCATCAACATCATCTAAGTTAATATTAATAATTTGATATTTTGTTCCATTAGAAATAATTAAATCTGATAAATATTTTTCAAGTGTTATGTAATTAGGAGTTGGACTATCAAAGTACTTAGCATTATTAGAAGTTATTAAAGAATGAAGTCTAACACGAAGTGTTACTGAATCAGCATAGGTTTTCTCATTACGAAGCCATCCTTCACTAATAAGGGTAAAGTTTAAAGCTTTCTCTAAGTCTTCTAAAGTATAATAACACTCTTTTGATGGTTCATAATCATCATATTCATCATGAATAAAGCTTGATACATATTCTGTTAGTAAAACGCTTTCTGAGAACTGTCCATGTGAATCAATTAAGAAACATTCACGGAACTTTCTAACATAACCAATCCCTTGAACTGGTGACTCTAAGCTAAATTCAGGAGTTGAACAACTAGCTAGAATAGAGAATACTTCATTTCTTTTATGAGGAGAAGTTTCGTTACTATAAAGTATTGTCATTATAGCTTTAGCTATTAAATGGTTTTTATATTTATTAGCATCACTACTCTGAGCAAAGATTCTAGCTAGTTTTATCATTCTTTCAATGATTGGTAATTGCGAATGGTTAGAAGCTTGTAGTAATAAAGCAATATCTGTTTCATTTAGTAAAAAGATAGGAAGTCTTAGTGGCTCACCGATACCATCTACTTCATTAGTTGTTAAAAAGCGATAGTGATAATTGCTATCTATACGGTTTAAATCTTTAAAAGCATTATAGTATTCACCAGAAGCATCAAAAATTAAGATATTAGATTTATATGGAAACAATCGTTTATCCATGAACATATTCTGCATTATTCTAGAAATACCACAACTCTTACCACTACCACTGTTACCAAAAATAGCAAAGTGATTACTAAAGAAATTATTTACATCTAAGTATACAGGATGGTCATTATAAAATGGACTTACTCCAAGTAACATATATCCTGGTTCATCACGACCAACTATCATTGGTATTTCGTTTTGTTCAATTACTCTAATACTAGCATCAATTCTTGGTTTTCTTAAGACACCACCAACTAATCTACCATTTACAATTTCTCCTAAGAAACGCACCTTTACAATATCATCTTGTAAGTCATCTACTTCCGCTAATATCTTCTTATTTTCATCTTCAATTACAAGGTGAAGATTCATCAAGTTCATTGCAAGATGTTCTTTATCTTTTAATTTAATTTCTGCACCTTGGTCACCAATATATATAATTCTATCAAACATAAAAGCCAACTCCTATTCTTCTTACATTGTATCACAAATATAATTGGATACAAAGAAAAAAATAGAATCTTTTCATGATTTCTACTATTAATTTTCAGTTTAACATTTACTGCCTTACTAGTGTTTTTTTGATATAACTAAATGTTTTTCTTTATGGGGCTTTTCACTTCTTAATTGATATAAATCTATAGCTCTCTTTAGTTCATTTTCTTTTGCAATAGTTAAATAATAATCCGCCAAATTGTAATTAACGGTCGTTCCTTTTCCATAAAAATAAAAATTAGCACCTAAATCATAAATAGCAGCAAGATGTCCATTATCAGCACATTTTTTAATAATTTCAAAGGCTTTATTATAATCTTTTTTTATATTACCAAGTCCAAAATAATAGTAAGCACCAATTACAAATTCGGCATGAATTTTTTCTATATTTGATGTATTTTTATTATTAATTAAATTAATAATTCTAGGATAAACATTATTTAAAAGTTCATTCGCCTTTTCTTCGTTATTTTCTAACAAATCACCAAGTCCTAATTTATAAGAAATACCTAAGGAATAAATACAAAATGGATTATCTATTACACATCCTTTTTGATAGTAGTATAATGCCTTTGCAAAATCTTGTTGTACACCATTTTCTTCTAAATCATAACTTCTTCCTAATATGTAATAAGAAAAACCAGTATCTTGTTTTTCTAATTCTTTCAAGTTAAATTTTATTACTTTCATAATTTTTCCCTTTATTATTGATTTAGATTTATTCCATCAATACTTGTCTCATAAATCCATTGTTTTAAATCAGTATTATCCCCTGTTTCATAAAATCTAATAAGCTTTTCAAAGAAAACTGGTTGATTTTTTTGTGATATTGAAATAATTCCACAGCCATTATCTATCATTATTTTGTTAGCAAATAACATAGCGACTCTTTTATTCCCATCAATAAACATTTGTTTTCTCATAACCCATAGCATAATTTCAATTGCTATTTCTGTTTTTGTTTTTTCTTCCTGATTTAAAAGCATTTCTAATTCTTCCTTGATTTGACTTTCAATAGGAAAGTTTGGTTTCCAACTCGTCCCACCAATATTAACTGGTGTTGTTCTTATTCTCCCTAAATTTTGGTCTAAAACTAATTTATCACAAGTTAATTTATGTAAATGACACAATATATTGAAATCATAAGCTATTTCATCATTTTCAAGTATGAATTGCCAAGAATATTTTAAATTATTAATAGCAATAATATTATCAACAGTAAGCCCATTAACAATACCACCATCATAGATTGCTTGAGTTTCAGAATAGGTAACATCAATGCCTTCTAAATTTGCACTTTTCCAAATATAATCAACTATATTTCTTTTTGCTACAAAAATATTTTGTTTTCTTGTTAAATTAAATTTATCTTTCATAATATCACCACTAACTTAATTTTTTTCTCTTTCATTTTATCGTAACCAACCAATCTTGTCTATAAATAAATTCAATGTATACAAAAAATAGGACAAGTATTTCTGCCCTATTCCATTTTGTCACTTTTATCAGAATGTAATCTTTCCTTTGCTACTTGCATAAAGCTAGATATCTTCTTTTCTATTTCTGGTAAAGCACGTTTATCAATATCACTTAAAACAATGAATTCATGTAACATATCAATTTCAACTTTTCCAAAAATGACACCACTTTTTACCTTTAAATCACTAAACATATCAGGAGTTATACTATCAAAGAAGTAACCAAACACTACTCTATCTCTTCCAATTACTAATCTCTTATTTGTAAGAGCAATAACACCAGTTCCTAAAATATTAAGTGGATTATCATTCTTCTGAGCATAAAAAGCATAAATTATTTCTTCATCATCATAAAGATGTTTTAAAATAATTTTACTATTCTTTTCAAATCTCCAACCAATCGTCATTGGATATTTACTTCTAAATTCGCTTAATAATTCTCTTAAATGTTCTTCTTGTTCCATTATTTACTCCTGATTAGTCGTTAATGAAACCATACTTTTTAAAGAATGAAACAATGTTTTCTTTTGAAGTTAAACCTTCTAGTTTATCAACAATCTTATCTTTTTGAACAACAAGTAGAAGTGGTGTACCATATCCTTCACTGAAGTAATCATCAGATTTGATTAATTTACTATTTCCATCATCATCAAGTTCATCAGTATTTAAATAGTTAACTGTAATTTTTGTTTCATAAACAATGTTCTTGATGATAGGGTCTTCTTGTTGACAATAATGGCAAGTTGGCCTTGAAATATAGATAATAGATTTATCGCTACCCTTTTTAAGAGATAGATATTTATCAATATCAATACTATTTAATTCAGCTTGTTCATCTTCACTAATATCACTGCTACTAGTATCATCACTACTTGTATTAGTGTTATTACTAGTGGGAGTTGTACTACTATTTTTATACTTATCAGACTTTAATTCTGATGCAAAATAACTTCCTCCAAAGATAATTACTAAAATTAAGACAATGATTATGCCTGTCTTAAGTTGCTCTTTTTCTTTTTTATTCATTTCTACTATTCCTCCTACCAAAATTATAGCATACTTTATTTTATTTTGTCGAACAAAGATAGTAAATTTTCATCAATTTATCACATAGGGTTATAGAGAAAGGACGGGGTCTTGATGAAAAGTATCATTGGTATTCCTAGAGGTCTTTTATATTATCGCTATAGTGTGTTATGGAAAACTTTTTTTGATGTGTTAGAAGTTCCTTACGTTGTTTCAGAAAATTCTAATCACGAAACTTTAGAAAAAGGAAAGAATTTAGCGATTGATGAAACTTGTCTATCCCTAAAGCTTTTCTTAGGACAGGTAGAACAACTTAAAGATAAATGTGATATTTTATTTATTCCAAGAATTTATTCATTACGAAAAAATGAGCAAGTCTGTACAAATTTCAATGCTTTATATGACTTAATACACACTATATTTCCTGATAAAAAAATTCTAAATTATAATGTCGATGTTGAAAGGCATCATAGTGAAAAGAAAGCTTTCATATTACTTGGAAGAGAGCTTGGTTTTAGTTATTTTGAAGCGAATAGTGCCTATCACATTGCTAAAGAAAAGGAAAAATTGTGTTTAGAGAAATTAGCTAAAAGTGGCATGAAAAAGTTAAAATCGAAGAAAAAGAAAGTTTTATTATTAGGTCATACTTATAATATTTTAGACCCGTTAATCGGTGGTGTTGTGACAAGATATTTAAAAGCTAATGACATTGAAATAATTTATGCTAATGAGATAGATAGGAACATTATAGATAGTGAAGCAAAAAGAATTTCTAAGTCCGTTCACTGGACAATGAATAAAGAACTATTAGGAGCTTTCTCTTATTATAAAGATAAAGTTGATGGAACTATTTTAATAAGTGCTTTTCCTTGTGGACCAGATTCCTTAACTAATGAAATGATTTTAAGAAAAAAAGAAAATAGCAAAGTCTTATTGCTTACCTTTGAAGAAGTTAATAGTAACATTGCTATTATTACGCGACTGGAAAGTTTTGTGGATATGTTAAAAGGAGGTATTCATCTTTGAAACGTGTATTAGCCTTCCCACAATTAGGTGATTATCAACATCCGATTGGTAAGTTTTTAAAAAAAGTTACTCATTTAGAAGTAATTACTACTCCTCCGATTACTAGAAAAACAATTGAATTAGGAAGTAAATATGCACCAGACTCAGTTTGTGTCCCTTTTAAATATAATCTTGGAAATTTTATCGAAGCCTTAGACCTTGGTGCTAATACGCTATTACAAGCTGGTGGTGGTTGTAGATATAGATATTACGCCGAGGTACAAGAAACTATTTTAAAAGACTTAGGTTATGACTTTGAATTGATACAAATAATTGGAGGTGATAGTTTAAGTTTTAAAGAAGCTTTTTCTATCTTTAAAAAGTTAAACCCTACTCTTACCAAAAGAGAATTTTTAAAAGAGATAATAGCAACTCTTCTTTATATTTATTACTTAGATAGTCTTGATAGTAAGATTAGAAAAGTGGTTGGTTTTGAAAAACAGAATGGTTCTTTTCTTAAGTTAAAAAAGAGATTTATTAGTGAATGTAATGCGGCGAAAGGAATATTTTCACTCACTAAAATTTATAGAAATACTGTAAGACGGCTAAAAACTATTCCAATTGATAAACCAAAAGATTGCTTAAAAGTTGGTATTATTGGTGAACTTTATACCGCGATGGAACCTTATTCTAATTATGAATTAGAAAAAACTTTAGCAAGTTATCATATTGAGATTAAACGATTTACTAATATTAGTTATCTTCTATGGCAGAAGAAATTTTTAAGTCCTTATATGAAGTTTCGAGTTAGAAAGTATTGTAAATATACTCTAGGAGCAGATGGTCTTGATAATGTCTACCGAATTGGTTATTTAAAAAGACATAAGTTTGATGGAATAATTCATACCAAGCCAACTGGTTGTACCCCAGAAATCGGCGCTATTCCGATAATGATTAAAGAAGCAAAAGATTTGAATATTCCTATTACTTTTTTCTCATTCGATGAACAAAGTGGACTTGATGGTATAAAGACAAGATTAGAAGCTTTTTATGACTTACTAAATTTTAAACGGGAGGGATAACATGATTGGTTATTTAGGTATAGATATTGGTTCTATTTCTACTAAAGGAGTCATTATTGATGAAGATAATAATATCATTGCTAGTAGTTATCTTTGGACAGAGGGTGACCCAGTTAAAGCTGTTAAGAAAGTGTTAAAAGAATTAGAAAAAGAGACAAAAGACATAACGATTATGGGGGTCGGAACAACTGGGTCTGCTAGGAAACTTATCGGAACAATGCTTGATGCAGTTAGTATTAAAAATGAAATAACCGCTCACGCGATTGGAACTTTATCGAAGTATCCTGATATTAGAACTATTCTAGAAATAGGTGGACAAGACTCTAAGATTATCTTAATAGATAATAAGATTGTAACTGATTATGCAATGAATACGCTTTGTGCTGCTGGAACTGGAAGTTTTCTCTCAAGTCAAGCAAAACGATTAGGTCTTGATGTCAAAGACTTTGGTACTATCGCTCTTACTAGTAAGAAACCAACTAGTATTGCTGCTAGATGTACAGTTTTTGCAGAAAGTGATTTAGTTCATAAGTTACAAATGGGCTATAAAAAGAATGATATTATTGCAGGACTTTGTTATAGTGTTGCTAGTAATTATTTAAATAATGTGGCAAAAGGTAAAAAAATCGAAGGACCAATTATCTTTCAAGGTGGTGTTAGTAAAAATATTGGAGTTAAAAAAGCTTTTGAAAATTTATTGGGAGAAGAAATTATTGTTGATGAAAATGGCCATTTAATGGGAGCTTTAGGTAGTGCTATTCTAGCAAAGAAAAGTGGTATCAAAAAAGAATTTAATTTTAAAATTCGCGATGCAAAATTTGAAACAGCTGGTTGTGTTTGCAATGGTTGTCCTAATCACTGTGAAATAATTATCGTAAAGAAAAATAATAAAATTCTTGATGCTTGGGGAAATCGTTGTTCTAAAGGTGCTATAAAAATAAGAGAGTAACTCCAAAAATAAAGTTACTCTTTTTAGATTATTTCTTCATCAGTTGTAAATGATGGTGTCTCTATTTTATTTACTTTTTCTTTCTTATTTTTCTTTAATAAGATTACGCCTAAACCAGTAAAAATTACTCCTATTCCTAAACAAAGATATTTATCTGTTTCTCCAAGGAAAATAATATCTGTTGGTTTTTCAGGATTGTATTTAATTTTAAATATAGTACCGATTGGTTCTGGAAACTTAACATAATGATTAGCTACTTTTTTATAAGTCTTATCCCCTACTACATATTCAATAACATCTGTTCCTAATTGAACACCATTATCTTTATAGTTGTATTTATAATCAACTACTTTTCCTTCTGCATCTTTATAAGTCATATACTTACTAAAAAAACTTACTAGAGTAACTAAGGAAAAAGTCAAAATAATTAAACCTATTACTAAAAAAATAATTCCAATTGTTTTCTTATGTTTTTTAGCAAAATTAAAGTGCTTATTAGTCTTCAAAATAAATACCTCCTATGATAATTTAATTATAACATACCTTTGACTTTTTTAGCTACTAAAAGGAAAAAGCAACCCTAGTTACTTTTAATTCTTGAAACGAAGGAATAAGTTCCATCACTTTCAGACTTGAAGGTATATTCATAATATGAAGTTGAACTAACTTTTTTCTTTCCATCCATATTTTCTGAATACTCTACTTTTTCAGTTATTATGATACTATTATCTTTTTTAACTGCTTTAGTAATTTCTCCATGATAGAAACTAGGAGAAGTTCCGCCACCTTCCATAATATAGTTTACGTAACCATTAAGTTCTGCATTATAAACATAATAATCAATTGTATCAGCTGATACTTGTAATGGAATATCTTTACTTAAAGATGCACTTGTTCCAAATAAACTTTGATAAGTTCTTAAAACATTATCATAAGGAACAAAGCCTTTATTATTAGCAGTATTTAAAGTATAGATACTACCATTTAAATCTACAGTTTGTGCAATACTTGAGGCATTTGGAATAGCTGTAAAATCTGTTTCTACTAAGTTATGAAATACTAAAGCCATTTTACTACTTTCTGGAGCACTACTTACCAAATAGTTATCATCTCTTCCATAAAACCAATATTTATAATAACTATCTTCTGCTAAAGTAACTTTATTATATAGCTCTTTTACAACATTATTATTAATATCTAGACTTTCTACTTTTTCATCTGTTGTATTTTGATTTACATCATTAACAGTATTATTGTTAGTTGGTTGTTTCTTTAATGACTTATCATAAAGGAAATACCCTAACCCAACAATTACAACTGCTACTACTACAATTATAATTATAGTAACTAAGTTATTTTTCTTTTTCATCATTTTCATCTCCTAGCTTCATAGTATATTATAGTTTTAAAAAAAACAACTAGATTTCTCAATCTAATTGTTCACTTTACGTAAAGTTAATTATTATAATATTCGTCAAAGGTTAATCTTCTATCGATTATAGTACCATCATCTTTTATTTCAATTATTCTATTACATACAGTCTGATTAAGTTCATGGTCACGAGATGTTAAGATTAACTCTCCCGCAAAGTTTTCTAATCCTTTATTTAGAGAAGTAATACTTTCTAGATCTAGATGGTTAGTTGGTTCATCTAATATTAAGAAATTAGGTTCTTCTAACATCATCTTACTAAGCATACATCTAGCTTTCTCACCACCTGATAAAACATTTACTTTTTTAAAGACATCCTCTTTAGAAAATAGCATTCTTCCTAAGAAGCCTCTTAATTCAGTATCATCATCTACTCTTTTATATTGTTTTATCCAGTCAAGAATAGATAAGTCTCCACTAAAGTAGTTACTATTATCTTGAGGAAGATAGGAAGGAGATATTGTTTTTCCAAATAGTACTTGACCTTTATCAAATTTTTCTTCACCAGCCAAGATATTGAATAATGTTGTTTTAGCTAAATCGTTATTAGATACAATAGCAATTTTATCTCCTTTTAAAACGGTAAATGAAATTTTATTTAGAATTCTAACGCCATCTACTTCTTTAATTAAGTTTTCAACTCTTAATATTTCTTTTCCTACTTGTTTAGTTATTTTAAATTCAATAAATGGATACTTTCTAGAGGATGGAACGATTTCATCAAGTTCAATTTTCTCAAGCATTTTCTTTCTTGATGTTGCTTGTTTACTCTTAGAAGCATTAGCAGAGAATCTAGCGATAAAGTCTTGTAATTCTTTAATTTTTTCTTCTTTTTTCTTATTAGATTCTTTCATTTGTTTCAAAGCTAGTTCACTAGATTGATACCAAAAGTCATAGTTACCGATATACATCTTCATCTTACCAAAGTCTATATCAACGATATGAGTACATACTTTATTTAGAAAATATCTATCGTGACTTACTACAATTACGGTATTAGGAAAATTGATTAAAAACTCTTCTAACCAATTAATGGCATCTAAATCCAAACTGTTAGTTGGTTCATCTAATAATAAGATATCAGGATTACCAAAAAGTGCTGAAGCTAATAATACTTTTACTCTTAGTTTAACAGGTATTTCACTCATCTTTTTATCGTAAAATTCATCTTTTACCCCTAAGTTATTCAAAATAATAGCTGCATCATTTTCAGCATTCCAACCGTCCATTTCCAAAAATTCTGCTTCTAAATCTGCTAAACGGTAACCATCTTCTTCGGTAAATTCAGTATGAGAATACAATTCTTCTTTTTCTTTCATTATTTTATATAACTTATCGTTTCCCATAATAACAACATCTAAAACACGAACGTCATCATATTGATAATGGTCTTGTTTTAAAACGGAGATTCTTTCATTTTTACCAGTAGTGATGTCTCCAGTTGTTGTTTCTAATTCTCCTGTCAATAATTTTAGAAAGGTACTTTTTCCTGCTCCATTAGCACCGATTAATCCGTAACAGGCACCATCTACAAATTTTAAATTAACATTTTCAAATAGAGTTCTTTTTCCAAATCTTAAACTAACATTATTTACTTGTAACATAATTACCTCCAAAACTTTCTTAATTTTACTATATATTTTAGAAAAAAGCAAAGATATCTTCTATTAATACGAAAAAAGTATAAACTTTTCTCAGTTATTGTTATCTAGCTAATTTTATGTTAAGATGTATTTAGTGAAGAAACCTTCATATAGTAAAGTATATAACTAAGTGTTTTTTATAAATAATAGTAATATGATAACAAAAGTTTGATTTTTTTATCAGAAACATTGCCACCCGTTACTTAAGAAATATTTTATAGATTAGAAACACCTAATATCTAAACTGTATCTAACTGAAGGCTTCTTCATATAATAAAAAGGATACATTTGATTGTGCATAATCAGGTGTTTCCCAAATTTTTTTGTTCGGCACCCGAATTCAACATAAGTTGAATCAGGTGCCTTTTCTTATTTGAATAGTAACGTAAATATTATTACAAAATAGTACGAGAAAATCACGAACTTTTACTTACACAATTTTTTTAGAAATGATACATTGTTATTAAATAATTTCTGTGGTAAGATGTATCTAGATGAAGGAAACTTCATATAATAAAAAAAGGATACATTTGATTGTCCATAATCAAGTGTTTCCCAAATTTTCTTTTGTTTAACACCCGAATTCAACATAAGTTGAGTCAGGTGTCTTTTTTATTTGAATAGTAACATAAATATTACTACAAATAGTAGCAACATGATAACAAAGCTTTGATTTTTTGTCATACATATCACCACCCTTCTATTTAATTAAAATTTTATAGAAGGGAAAGCACCTGATATTTCAAATGTATCCGAATTAATAGTAACAGATATAAGAATAGATAACAATAGAACAAGAGTAAATAATAGCACGAGAAAATCACGAACTTTTACTTACACAATTTTTTTAGAAATGATACATTGTTATTAGATAATTTCTGTGGTAAGATGTATCTAGATGAAGGAAACTTCATATAATAAAAAAGGATACATTTGATTTGGCATAATCAGGTGTTTCCCAAAAAATTTTGTGTTTGACACCCGAATTCAACATAAGTTGAATCAGGTGTCTTTTTTTATTTGAATAATATTATAAATATTACTACAAATAGCAGCAACATGATAACAAAAGTTTGATTTTTTGTCATACATATCACCACCCTTCTATTTAATTAAAATTTTATAGAAGGGAAAGCACCTGATATTTCAAATGTATCCGAATTAATAGTAACAGATATAAGAATAGATAACAATAGAACAAGGACAAATAATAGTACGAGAAAAGTTGATTTTTTAAACGTGTCCCAACTTATTATTTTTCTTTAGATATATTTTTCGAAATAACTCAACTGGAATAACTGAAAAAGCACATAAAAGCATAATTTCTATCTCTTTGAAACTAAGGCCAACAGTTCTAAATAATTCACCACCATAATAAATAAGAACAAACTGCACAACAGCAATGAAAAGTATTACTACCATAAACATTTTATTTTTAAATAGATTAGCAAAAATATTAAGTCTAGAGGTTCTGGCATTAAAACTGTTAAAGATACTTACAAAAATAAATAAACCAAAGAAAGCAGTTAAAAAATATTTATCATTAATATCATCTCTAAAAAAGGAATGAATATAAGGACTTTTCAAAAAGAAAATACAAAGTAAAGAAGAATAAACACCAATAAAAACTATTTCGTGTATCATATAATTATTTAAAATTGGTTCATATCTATCTTTAGGTTTCTCCTCCATATATTCACTAAGTGGAGCTTCATAAGAAAAGGCAATTCCTGCTAAGGTATCCATAACCATATTAATCCATAACATTTGAATAACTGTTACAGGTGTAGCTACACCGATAAAAGGACCAATAATTGATAAGAAAACGGCACAAAAATTAACTGTCAGTTGAAAAATAATGAATTTTCTAATACTTTTAAAGATTGTTCTTCCATAAAGAATAGCTTTAGTAATAGAATAAAAATTATTATCTAAAAGAATAATGTCACTAGCTTCTTTAGCAACTTCTGTTCCACTATTCATCGCAAAACCAACATCTGCTTTCTTAAGTGCTGGAGCATCATTTACTCCATCGCCAGTCATTCCCACTACTAAATTTTCTTCTTCAGAGATTCTTACTAACCTACTTTTATCTTGTGGAAGAGCTCTTGCTACTACTCTTAGATTAGGTAGTTTTTTCTTTAATTCAGCATCGGACATCTGTGCCATGTCACTACTAGTAAGCACTAAATCTGTATTACTACTTATTATTCCTGTTTCTTTAGCAATAGAAGTAGCCGTTTCTTTGTTATCACCCGTAATCATTACCACCTGAACCCCGGCTTTTCTCACTATATTAACTGCTCCTTTACTCTCTTTTCTTAACTCATCTTTAATCAATAAAAGAGAAAGAAGTACAATATCAGTTCCATCATTTCTACTATAACCAGTTAAAATTACTCTAATACCAAGCCTTGTGTACTCTTCTAATCTTTTCCAAAGTGAAGAAGAACTAAATCTTATCTCCATTCCATCAAGTGATAAATATTTGTTACACTTCTTTAATAGTAACTCGGGACTTCCTTTAATATAAGTAATATTTCCATTATCATTAACTGTTACTTTTGAATATTTATCTTTACTATTAAATGGTTTTTCTTTTAGCTTTGGTAGAATGATAGGTTTCTTATTATAAATAAAGTTAACACAAGCTTGATCAGTAGCATTTCCACCGATAAATTTATTCTTAGTTTTATCATAGCTGCAACTATTATTTTGAATTAAAGATTCATCTAATACTTTTAGATATTTCTTATAACTAATTAATTCTTTATTACTGTTCACAACTCTGCCATCACCAAGTATTGCTCCTACTACTTCAAGTTCACCTTTAGTAAGAGTTCCTGTTTTGTCAGTAAATAAAATATTTAAACTCCCTGATGTTTCAATTCCTACTAGTTTTCTAACTAAGATATTATCTTTAAGCATTCTTTTCATATTACTAGATAATACTAAAGTTATCATCATCGGTAAACCTTCTGGCACTGATACTACTATCATTGTTACTGCTAGTGTTAAAGCATATAAAAGATGAGCAAAAAGTAATGACAAATCACTACAATAAATGATTATTTTATTTATATCAAATTGATTATTAATAACGATAGAAAAAAATAGATATGATAGTGCTACAAAAAAGGCAGAACAATAACCTATTCGACTGATAATAGTAGCCAAGTGTCTTAGTCTTGACTTTAAGGGACTTTCTGGTTGAACATCTTGTAATTCTTTGGCTATCTTTCCATAAAAAGTATTAACTCCAACTTTAGTTACCAACATCTTACCAGTTCCCTGATAAATGACACTTCCTCTAAATAATTGGTTAGTCTCTTTCAGGTCTGTTCCAGTTTTAAAAGGATATTTATAAATTTCTTTACTTTCTCCTGTTATTGATGACTCATCTATTGTTAAACTACCAGTTAATAACACCCCATCAGCTGGTATTTTTTCTCCATACTCTAAAAGAACGATATCTCCTACTACTATTTCTTCAAGAGGAATAGTAAGTATTCCTTCAAATCTTTTAACTTTCACCTTAGTTTTAGCAGCTTCTTGTTGCAATTTATCAAAAGCTTTTTCACTACCATACTCAGAAAGTGTTGAAATGAAAGAAGCTAAAAAAATAGCAATTGCTATTCCAACTGTTTCATACCAATCAAAATCCTTTATCAAAAAGATAGTTTTTATTCCTAATGCTATCAGTAAAATACGAATTATGGGGTCACCTAAACTTCTTAGTAACTGTTTAAAAAAGGTATCTCTATGAATTGTCTCTAAAGCATTACTTCCATATTTTTCTCTTGCTCTAATAACTTCTTCTTTACTTAATCCATCTATTTTAATTTTTTCCATAGATTCCCTCCTAATAAATGGTATGTAATATTAAGAGTTAGTATCTTAGGAATAATTCTCTAAAATTTGACAAAAAATAAACTGTTATGAAGTTGTTTATTTTCTTAACAGTTTACTTGTTGATTATTAAAATTTTCTTAGTAGATTTATTAGTCTAACATTCTTATATATACTCTCTCTTCCAACTTTTTCATATTCAAGTAAGCCAGCATCTACTAGTTGATTTAAATATGTAGTTGCAGTTTGTCTTGTTACGTCGCATCTACTTTCAATATAATTTATTCTTGTGTAGACTTCAAAAAATAATGAATCAAGAAGTTCATCTGAATAAATCTTTGGTAATTTCTTTATAAATTCATTTTTATAAGACGACATTTCTTCTTGTATTTTTTTTATTAGTTCTATTGTATTTTTTGAAGTTTCCTCTATACCTTTAAGAATATATATAATCCATCCTTCATAATTATTATTTTCTCTAAACTCAGTAAATAGTCTGTAATAATCGCTTTTATTTTTATTAATATAATTACTTAAATAAAGTATTGGACTATCTAACAAATTATTTAATACTAAATATAAAACATTTAATATTCGACCAGTTCGTCCATTTCCATCATAAAATGGATGAATACTCTCAAATTGATAATGTATCAAAGCCATTTTTATTAATGGATCCGTTTCATCATCAGTATTATTAATATAATCTTCTAAATTTTTAAGTAAATTTCTAATTTCCATTTCACTTTGCGGTGGTGTATATATTATTTTTCCAGTAACACTGTTTACTAAATTTGTTCCTGCAGTTTTTCTTACACCAGACTTATTAGGTTCTATCATTGATTGTAATTCTACTAGTATATTTGTTGATATAAATCTTTTTTCCTTGATAATTTCATAACCATGCCAAATAGCACTTCTATAATCAACAACTTCTTTAGCGGCTTCTTCTTTAAAGCCACTTTCTGTTAGTACCTTATAAATACTATCATGAGTTGTAACAATATTTTCTATTGCGCTACTATCTTTTGCTTCATTAATAGTTATTGCGTTAATAAGTATATGTTGATTTGAAATTGAATTAGCAAATCCTTTTAATTCTGCAAGTGATCTTGATGCTTCGTTTAATGCTTCCATTATTTTAGATGTCTTTAAATTATACTCTTTGAATGGTAATGATTTCATATTATCAACTCCTTATGTATAATATTACACTATTTTTTTAACATATACAACAAACGTGTTAAATTTTTGCAATTTTTTTAACATATTTTTATAATCAAAAACAGATAGGCTACCCTACCTGCTATTATATTCTTATTTATTTTTTACTAACGCGATATAATTGTTAACTTGACTAGCCCAAGTGGTACTAGCTGCATATTTAGGTCCCATAGCTTCTGCTGTAGTTAGGCCTTTAGAGACATAGTTTTTATATAAGTTATCAATATAACCCATAATTCCTTCATCAAGGGTTGGATAAGCTTTATAGCTTCCACCACCACAAGATGGTCCACCTTTTTGCCCTCCTACATTATTACAGCTACGAACTAAATTACTACAAGTTCCACTATTACAACCAGTCTCGTGTAAAATGATGGCTGTTGCTAAATATGGGTCAACACCTAATTGTAGTGAATAACTAGCAATTAAATATCCCTTACCAGCAATTGTTGATTTTAAACTTCTATTTAACTTTTCGGCTAATTGGTTTAAAGTCAGACCATCATAGACAATTTCCTCTACTGGTGTAGTTGAAACGTCTTCATAAGTAGTTATTTCTTTAACTTCATCTTGAACTTCTACCTCTTCAGTAGGAGTTTCCGTTGTTGTCGCTAAAGGATCACTTACTGTTTCTTCTATTGTATCTGTATTACTTTCTGTTGTATTTGTTTCTTTTTTACTTACTTTTTCTATCGTACCAGAAGATAAATCCTTCATAGTAACTTTTTCATAAATTACACTTTTTTCCTTTTCCATTTGAAAAGACCTATATTGTAAAAATATAGAGGCTCCTATCATTGAAACTCCCAATAAACCAAGTGACAGGCTAACCTTACTCGCTTTTTTCATAGTTCCTCCTTCAAATAAGAACAATTATATTGTAGCAAATATGTATACTTTTGTCAAATCGAGCTATTTTCTTTTGCTTTTTTAACCATTTTATGGTATTATATACATCACGCAAATAAAGGGGATAAATTTATGATTAAAAGGATTACAAACTTTGCAAACAATGAAAGTCAAATGATTGATTGGAACGATAATATTCCAAAAAATTGTACTATTGGAACTTTTGGAACAATGTTTAAGTTAGAAGAGTTACAAGGATTAATGACACAATTTAATCTACTTATTAATGTTTATCCAGAAGCATTACAAGATGAAACTGTTTTAGAGGATTTTAAAAGATTAAAAAATTATGCTAAAGAACATAAAGTAGCATTACAAGATTTATACTCTTATCAAAACAAAGTAGCATTTCCTAC
>JAQXHT010000111.1 GCA_029007415.1 bacterium | reverse complement strand
TCCACCTGGTCCTAAAGCAGATAAACGTCTTTTATTAGTAAGTTCTGCAACTGGGTTTGTCTGATCCATAAATTGTGATAACTGACTGCTACCAAAGAATTCTTTCATTGCAGCTGTTACTGGACGAATATTAATTAATGTTTTAGGAGTTACTTCTTCCATTTCTTGAGTAGTCATTCTTTCACGAATAACACGTTCCATTCTTGAAACACCTATACGGAATTGGTTTTGTAAAAGTTCTCCTACTTGACGAATACGTCTATTTCCTAAATGGTCAATTTCATCAAAGTTACCAACACCATGTAATAAGTTTAAGTAATAAGACACTGAAGCATATACATCAGAAATAGTTAATCTCTTAACCTCTAAAGTCTGATCATTACCAATAACTGTTAATGTTTTCTTCTTATCTTCTGGGTTAACAATTTTTATTTCTTGAACTTTGTTATATGTATCTAAATCTTCATTAATTTTTGCTTCAATTACACCATAACCATCAGCAAATATATCTTTTAATTCTAATAATACATCTTTATCAATTTTAGTGCCTTTAGCAAATTTAACTTCACCATCAATTTTAATATCTTCAGCTAATGTTTGATTTAATAAACGATCTAAAATATTTAATTTTCTGTTGAATTTATAACGTCCAACCTTTGCTAAATCATAACGGAATTCATCAAAGAACCTAGTAATAATTTGGTTTTTAGATGAATCAAGAGTAGCTGGCTCACCTGGTCTTAACTTTTCATAAATTTCAATTAAAGCTTCATCTGTGTTTTTAGTCGAATCTTTTTGAATTGTATTCTTCAAATAATCATCTTCTCCGAACATCTTTAAGATTTCTTCATCTGAAGAAAGACCAAAAGCACGTAAGAGAGTAGTAAGAGTTACTTTTCTTGTTCTATCAATTCTTACATATAAAACATCTCTTGCATCTGTTTCAAACTCTAACCAAGTACCACGTGTAGGGATGATTTGAGATGTAATTAATTCACGCCCATTTTTATCTATTTCTCTATTATAATAAACGCTAGGACTACGTACTAATTGTGAGACTATAACACGTTCAGCACCATTAATTACAAATGTACCACTATCAGTCATAGTAGGCATATCACCCATAAATATTTCTTGTTCTTTTACTTCTCCAGTTTCCCTATTAAATAAACGAACTTCTACTTTTAAAGGAGATGCGTATGTAGTTTCTCTGTCTTTACTTTCTTTAATAGTATATCTTGGTGTATCAAAATGATAATCACCAAATTCTAAAGATAGTGTACCAGAAAAATTTTCCACAGGAAATAAATCCTCGAATACTTCCTTAATTCCAGTAGTGATAAACCAATCATATGATTTCTTTTGAATTTCTAATAAATCCTTTAATTCATAAGTATTTCTTATTTTTGAATAATTTCTTCTTTCGCGATGTTTTCCATATTTTACTATTTTATATGCCACTCATCTTCACCCCTATACACAATTTTTTCGTACAAATGTTACTCTGAAAATAACACGTTGCCAATTTATATTATTAACACACTTCTAGCAACAAGTCAACAGTTTTGCGCTAGAATTATGAAAAAACCTTTCTCTTTTTTCAAAACTTCTATTTTATATTTTTCACTCAAATCACGAACTACTGATTTTGCACCTTGATCTTTATGAATTACAAAAAAGAGTTTCCCATTTTCTGACAAATGATTTTTAGCTTCTAAAAGTATTTCATAAACTTTTTTCTTACCTGCATGAATTGGTGGATTAGTTATAATTAAATCATATTTAGCTTCTATCTTTTCATAAGCATCACTTTCAAATACCAATGTATCATTACATTTATTTTCTAAAATATTTCTCTTAGTTAAATGTAAAGCTCGTTTATTAATATCAATCATCGTTGTAGGACAATTGTATACTTTATTTAATATAATTCCTAAAGTTCCATAACCACATCCTACATCTAAAATTGAATGATAAGAAAATGCTGAATCTACAACAGTTTCAAGTAATAATTTACTACCATAATCTACACCATTTTTAGCAAACACACCATTATCAGTATAAAAAGTAAAATTTTTATTAAATATTGAATAATTTATTTTTTTTAATTGACTTTTTAAATTTTTATCGTTTTCAAAATATTGAGGCATTTTCCCACTCCAAACAAGAAAAAGACAACTCTTCATCAATATAGATAACTAGTTGTCTCCTTTCGTATCGTTATAATACAATATTTTTTTTAAACCGTCAACACTTTTTTCTTTATTAACCTTCAATTCGTACTAAAATGATTTAATAAACTAGACATTATAATTTAAACATAGTATTCTTTAAATAAGATAGGTGTTGGTAATTATGATAGTAAGAAAAAACAAAGCTAAAGTTAAAGAAAGATTTATAAATGGAAACATTGATACTTTAGAAGTTGTTATTCCTAACATATCTGATCATGTAATGGAATATGCTGATAGTCATTTATTTCTTGATGAAATAATTAATGCAGTTATAGATTGTAAATTTCATTCTGATGGTATACCAGCATCGTTATTTCTTTATGGACTATTATCCGCAAAATTAAAAAGACTCTTTTCAGTTACCGAATCTACTCTTGCTATAACAACACCATCTATAATTGATAAATACAACTTAAACTTTGCTAGTAAAAAAGAATTTACAAGCGAAGGAAATATGAGAAAGTTCATTGAAAAGATTGGTTCATCAGATGCAATAACAGCCGAACAAGTACAAGAAAAGATTAAAGAAATCACAAATAAAAACAAATTAATAAAAGATGAAAACAAAAAAATAGTTATTGATGAAGATAAAATAAGAACAGAACTTCAAATAAAGCAGAATGGACATAAATTTGTAACTTTATTTAATAATGTATCTAAAAAATTGCTTGAGAAATTAGAAAAGCCAAAGATACATATTTTAGATTGTGTAAAGCAACCAGTAAATACTAGCAACTTTAATTATGAACTGTCTACAGTTATTAACTATGAAGGAAAAATGATGAGAGGCTATAAAATGGGTGTTCTTCGTTGTATAACAGAAAAAGGAGGTATGATTGAATACCTAATAGATGATACACTTTCAAAAAATGATATGGCTTTAGTAGAAAAAGAAATATCAGAATATGACGGGTTTTCTTCTGGTGATTATCTATTAGCAGATCGAGGCTTTGCTAAAATTGAATTTATCACAAATTTAGTTAAACGTGGAGTTAATGTAATTATACCAGTAAGGAAGAATATGGATATTTTTAAAGAATGTGTTAAATTAGCAAAAGAAAGTAATGCATGGGAAAAACATCCAAATCAAAAAAGAAAAGGACAAGAAATAGTATTAATTAAAGGTTTAAAAGGATTATGGATTTCAGAAAAAGATAGAATAAAAAAACCAGCCAAAATGTTAGAAAATGCTATTGATTTTTCAGCATGTGTTATTCGCATTGAGAAAGATAAAAATAAAGATATGATAGATGCATCTAATAAAGCAGGAGATGATACAGATGCAATTTATGAAGATGAAAAATATATATATTTAGTAATTACAAGTACAAATTCAGAATTAAGTGCTGCTCAAATAATAAGATATTATGAAATGAGACCTGAGATAGAAGAAGATTTTAGACAATTAAAAGATATATGGAAAATATGTACATTTACTAGTACAAAATATGTTTTTGTCATGTGCCAAATTTGTATGACTTTTTTAGCATATAATCTTTTTAATATGTTCAAAGCATCAGATGAAGGTATAAAATACCTATACAAAAGTATGAAAAGGATATCAAATGAGGAACAAAGAGATAGAGTACCATTTAATGAAGCAAATTACTTAATTATATCAGGTAGTTACTATGGTATTTTTTCTGGAGCAGAATTATTAGATTTATATGTAGAATGTCCAAAAGAAATACGTGAAAAAATAAAGCCATTGCTGGCTTAACAATGACTATTATTTTGAATAATTCATTTTAGTACGAATTGAAGTTATTAACTGCAAATTATCATCATTGTACAAGCAAGTAAACTGTAAACTGTTGCAAAAGAGACAAATATAGTCGACAGTAACCAATAGCTCGATATTTTATTCATAAAGAGTGAAGTTATTACTCTTATCAAAAGATAAAATAATAATATTACATAAACAAAAGAATATGTTTGTCTAAATAACATCAAAGCAGTAATAAAAAAGTTAAATGATGCTATTACAACACAACCAACAAAGGAAGTCAAAAGAGAAGTTCTTCTATGATAATATAAAAATATTCCAAAAAATATACAAACAAGTAATTGTGCAAATGGATTAACTCCAAAAGCTATTGGTACTGTTATATCTTTTCCTTTAAAAAATTGAATATTTAGTAAAAAGAAAATAAATACAGATATACATGATATTAAAATAATAATTGCTTCTCTTTTTACATCTTCTGCATAAGGAACGTGAAATACTTGATCAATACAATCAGAAAAAGAAAAATTTGATACTTGTTTTTGACCTTCAATTCCTTCATACCCACAAACATAACAAGGATAGGTATCTATATTCTTTTTACACTTTCCGCATACCATAATAATTGCCTCCTACTATTATTAGAATAACAAAAAAGATAGCATATTGCTACCTTTTATCTAATTAATTTGAAATTTAAATTCTGTTTTACATCAATTACTTAACTTCAACAGTAGCTCCAGCTTCTTCAAGCTTAGCTTTAATTTCATTAGCTTCTTCCATAGAAATGTTTTCTTTGATTGGAGAACCAGCATTATCAACTAAATCTTTAGATTCTTTTAATCCAAGACCAGTAATTTCACGAACTACTTTGATAACAGCTACTTTAGCAGCTCCAGCATCAGAAATAGATACTGTAACAGTTGCAGGTCCTTGATCTTCTTGAGCAGCTGGAGCAGCAGCAACAGCTACAGCAGATGGATCTACACCAAATTCCTCCTTCATTGCGTCTACTAATTCTTTAATTTCTAAAAGATTCATTTCTTTTAATGAGCTAATAAATTCATCTCTTGTTAATTTTGCCATTTTATATTCCTCCTTATTTTTCACTTTCTTCTTTTTGTTCACCATATAAATTTAAGCAGATTGATAGGTCGCGAACAAGTCCTATCATACCACCAGCAAGCATAGTAAGTAATCCATCTCTTGATGGGATAGTTGCGTATTCTTTTAATTTTTCAGAATCAGCGATTTCTCCATCAACTACACCAACTTTTAATACTAAAGCTTCATGATCTTTTGCAAAATCTGATAATACTTTAATAGGTGCTATTTGATCCTTACTATAAGCAAATGCGCTTGGTCCTTCTAAAGATGATGATAAATCAATATCAAGATCATTGAATGCTCTTGCCATTAAAGTGTTTTTATAAACTTTATAATTAGCATCAGCATTTCTTAAAGCACATCTTAATTCTTTGATTTCAGCATCTGTTAAACCACGATAATCGAATAATACAAAACTAGAGCTATCATTAACTTTATCTTTGATTTCATCGATTACTGATTGCTTTTTCTCTAAGATTTTCTTATTTGCCATAACATCCTCCTATCTAGTTTGAAGGTGCAAAAAAGTTCTCAAAAGACTCGAGAACTTTCTAACGAACGTTGTCCTCGGTAGGATTTATTTTTATACCTACTGTCTTTGGCACCAACAAATTAACACTATTATATATTATAAATTACTATTTGTCAAAACTATTTGTATCAATTTTTATTCCAGGACCCATTGTTGATGAAACTGAAATATTTTTAATATATTCACCTTTTGCAGTTGCTGGTTTAATCTTAACGATTTGAGCTACAAAAGCATTCATATTAGATAATAAATCTTCATCACTGAATGAAGCCTTACCAATGATAGCATGAATATTTCCAAAGCTATCAGTACGATATTCTACACGTCCTGCTTTGGCATCAGTTACAGCTTTTGCAACATCAGTAGTAACAGTACCAGTTTTAGGGTTAGGCATTAATCCTTTAGGTCCTAAAACACGACCTAATCTACCAAGTAAAGGCATCATATCTGGAGTAGCAATCATAGTATCAAAATCGAACCAATTTTCTTTTTCGATTTTTTCTAACATATCTGTATCTCCAACATAATCAGCTCCAGCTTCAAGTGCAGCTTTAGCTTGATCTCCTTTAGCAATAACTAATACTTTAGTAGTTTTTCCTGTTCCTTTTGGTAAAACAATTGCTCCTCTTAGTTGTTGATCTGCTTTTTTAGTATCAAGATTAAGTCTCATAGCAATTTCAATTGAAGCATCAAAAGATGTAATACTTGTTTCTTTTACTAACTTAACAGCTTCTTCTTTTGTGTAGATTTTACCTTTTTCTACTTTTTTAAGAGCTTCACAATATTTTTTGCTTCTCTTCTTCATTTTTATTCCTCCTTATGTGGTTTTACGGGGTAAGCAAAGCTTAAATTCCTCCCACATAGGTTTTAAACCTATATGTTATTACTTATCTTCTTCTACAGCAACACCCATATTTTGAGCAGTTCCTGCAACAATTTTCTTAGCTTCTTCAACATCATAGCAATTTAAATCTGGTAATTTGATTTCTGCTATTTCTTTAAGTTGTTCTTTTGTTAATGTAGCTACTACTTCATTCTTTCCTTTTACAGAACCTTTTTGAATTTTAGCATACTTTTTAATTAAGAAACTTGTAGGTGGAGTTTTAATTACAAAATCAAAACTACGATCATCATAAACTGAAATTTCAACAGGCACAACATCTCCCATTTTATCTCTAGTTGCATCATTGTACTTAGTACAAAATTCTTGTAAATTAATACCTAAAGGTCCAAGTACAGTACCAACTGGTGGAGCTGGGTTAGCCTTTCCTGCTTGAATTTGTAAACCTACCTTTTTTACAACTTCTTTCTTTGCCACGAAAAACACATCCTTTCTTCCCTCGTTTTCGCGAGTGGTTTTAATAGCTTTTTTATACTTTTGCTTCCCACTTAATCTATATTAAACTAATATAGCCCCTAAATAATATCATACTTTTTAATTTTTATCAATCATTTATTGAACTCTGTCTTAATTTTTTGCAATTTTTTACAATTTTTATCCATTCTAGTACAACTTTCATCAATTATATTAGAAACTTCATCTAAACCATTCATCGAAATGTTTACAGGTACCTTTTTAAAAGCTAACATCTGATCTTTTATAAAATACTCATTTGCACTCGATGAACATATTATCAAATTTTTATAAAATAATAGCATCTCACTTTTCAACTGATACAACTGAAAAAAGTTTATAATATCATTATTTTTACCAACCAATTCTACATAATCTTTTCCGTCTTTGACTTCTTCCATTAATTTATAAGAGTAAAATTCACAAGAAAATAACCATTTTTCATAAAGTGAGGTATCAACAAATATTCTTTTTTTTATTTCATCCAATTGATGATAAAATTCACTAAAGCTTTCCAAGTCTAAATTAGATTCAATAGTAGAAAATTGCAAATATGTAGTATTTAAAATAAATTTTTTCTCTATATCATTAAGATAACCAGTTTTTAAAGCTTCTTTATATAAAAAATTAGTAATTTCTATTTTTTCTTCTAATAACTGCATAATTAAGCTTTAGATACTTGTTCAAATTCAACTTCAACTTGAGTTTCCTGTCCAAATAAATCCACATTAAGAACCATCTTTTGATTATTACTATCAATTTCTTCAATAGTACCAAACATACCAGTGAATGGTCCTCCAATAATTTTAACTTTTGTTCCTACTTTTAAGTCCTTATCAACATCAATACGTGACATTCCCATAACTTTTAAAACATTATCAACTTCCTGAGGTGGTAATGGAGTAGGTTTAGCTCCTTTTCCACTTGAACCAATAAATCCTGTTACTCCTGGAGTGTTACGAACAACATACCAAGCTTCATCAGTCATAACCATCTCAACTAATATATAACCTGGAAATAATTTCTTAACTCTTTTTTTAGTAACACCATCTTTTATTTCTGTTTCTTCTTGTTCAGGAACAATAACACGAAAAATATAATCCTGCATCCCCATAGATTCAGCACGCATTAATAATTTTTCTTTTACTTTATTTTCATGTCCTGAATAAGTATTAACTACAAACCATTCTTTTTCCATTATTTCACCCTCCTATTTACCTAAACTATGTAAAAGTGCTAATAGAACATCAATTACATAGAAAAACACCGAACATCCTACAATTAAAATTATTGTTGCTACAGAATATTTAATCATTTCTTTTTTAGTAGGCCATTTAACTCTTTTCCATTCAGATTTTACTCCTTTAAAGAATAAAACAATTTTAGCCCAAATTCCATCTTTTTTTGTTTCTTTTTTCTTAGTAGTTTTCTCTTTAACTTCTAATTTCTTTTCTTTTTTTGCCATTTTTTAACTCCCTTTCTTTTTATCAAAAGAAAAACACCTATCAGTGCTTACTTGTAAAATATCATAACTTTTTTTGTTTGTCAATGTTTATAGGAAAGATTCTATTAAACAAATAACAAAAAATGCAAGTCCTAAAACCATAGTTATTCTAGTAACTACTAGTTCTGCTCCTCTTTCTTTACGATTCTTAAATAAATCTGTAGTATTACCTGATA
>JAQXHT010000110.1 GCA_029007415.1 bacterium | reverse complement strand
TGTGAAAACTTTGTTTTTTATGATGGACCTGCTACTGCTAATGGAATGCCAGGACTTCATCATATGATGGCTAAGTTCTTAAAAGATACATTCTGTAAATATAAAACTATGCAAGGATATCGTGTTCTAAGAAAGGTTGGTTGGGATACACATGGACTTCCTGTAGAATTACAAGTTGAAAAAGAATTAGGTTTCAATTCTAAGAAAGATATTGAAGAATATGGTATTGAAGAATTTAATAAAAAATGTAAGGAAAGTGTTTGGAAGAATGAAAAAGCTTTCTCTGACTTAACTAAAGAGATGGGTCAATTTATTGATTTAGAGCATCCTTATGTTACTTATGATAATAACTATATTGAAACAGAATGGTGGATTTTAAAGAAATTCTTTGATGAAGGTCTATTCTATGAAGGACATAAAATACTACCATTTTGTACAAGATGTGGAACAGGTCTTGCCTCTCATGAAGTAGCACAAGGTTATAAAGAAGTAACTGCTAATACTGTTATTGTTCCAATGAAGAAGAAAGATGAAGATGTTTACTTCTTAGTATGGACTACTACTCCTTGGACTTTAATTAGTAATGTTGCTTTATGTGTTAATCCAAAAGAGTTATATGTTTTAGTGGAAAGCCGTGGTACTAAATTTATTGTTGCTAAAGCTTTAGCTAATAAAGTATTAGGTGATGAATATACTGTTTTAGAAGAGTATAGTGGTAAAAACTTAGAATATATGGAATATGAACAGTTAATACCAAGTCTTAAAGTAGATAAAAAAGCTTTCTTTGTTACAGTAGCTGACTATGTAACAATGGATGCTGGAACAGGTATTGTTCATATAGCTCCTGCTTTTGGACAAGATGACTATAATGTAGGAAAACAATACAACTTACCAGTATTAAATCCAGTAGGAGAAGATGGTTGTTATACGGAAGGATTATGGAAAGGTAGAAATGTCTTTGATGTTGATATAGATGTTATCAAATACTTAAAAGAAAATGATAAACTATTCAAAAAAGAAAAGATGGTACACGACTATCCACATTGTTGGAGATGTGGTACACCACTTCTATATTATGCTAAACCATCATATTACTTAGAAGTTACTAAATTAAAAGACCAAGTTGTTAAAAATAATGATACAGTTAATTGGTATCCATCATTTGTTGGGGAGAAAAGATTTGGTAACTGGTTACTTAATATGAATGACTGGGCAATTTCAAGAAACCGTTATTGGGGTACCCCATTACCACTTTGGAGATGTTCTTGCGGGCACATGGAAATGATAGGTTCTAGGGAAGAACTTGTTAAAAAATCTATTGAAAAAATAGATGAATCTATCGACTTACATCGTCCTTATGTTGATAATGTACATATTACTTGTCCAGATTGTGGTAAAGAAATGACAAGGGTTAAAGAAGTAATTGATTGCTGGTTTGATTCTGGTTCTATGCCATTTGCACAATATCATTATCCATTTGAAAATAAAGAACTATTTGAAGAACAATTCCCAGCTAACTTTATTTGCGAAGGAATTGACCAAACAAGAGGATGGTTCTATACCTTATTACTAATCTCTACCTTTGTAACTGGTAAAGCACCTTATAAAAATGTTTTAGTAAATGACTTATTACTAGATAAATTTGGTAAAAAGATGAGTAAGAGTAAAGGTAATATTGTAGAACCATTTACTACTATGAAAAAATATGGAGCAGATACAATTCGTTTCTACTGACCTTATGTTTCACCCGTTTGGTCACCAATTAAATTCGATGATGATGGTTTAAAAGAAGTATATTCTAAATACTTATCAACATTTAAAAATGCTTATTCATTCTTTGAAATGTATGCTAATGCTGATAAAATCGATCCAAGAGAATATAATATTCCAGTAGCTAAACGTGATTTAACCGATAAGTGGTTACTATCTAAATTAAACCACATGGTAAAAGATGTAACTGAGGCTTATGAAAAATATGACCTTAATATAGTTGTTCATAAAATAGTAGATTTCATTAATGATGATTTTTCTAACTGGTATATTAGAAGTAATAGAAGAAGATTCTGGGCTAGTGAATTAACAGAAGATAAAAAAGCAGTTTATTTAACAACTTATGAAACACTATTAACACTTGCTAAAATAACAGCACCTGTTACACCATATATATCAGAAGAAATATATCAAAACCTAACAGGTAATACTTCTGTTCATTTAGAAGACTTCCCTAAAGTAGATGAAACATTATTATCAAAAGACTTAGAACAAAGAATGGAACTAGTAAGAGATATTTGTAGTTTAGGAAGAAATGCCAGAGAAGATGCTGCTATCAAAGTAAGACAACCACTTAATTTTATGATTTTACCACTTGTTGATGAAGTAGTTATTGAGGATTTTGAAAGTATCATTAAAGAAGAACTTAATATTAAAGAAATAGTATATAAAGATGATATGACTGAATATATGGACTATATCGTTAAACCAAACTTTAAAGTAGTAGGTAAGGTATTTGGACCTAAGATGAAAGACTTCCAAGAAGCAGTTAGTAAATTAGATATTAATGATGTTAATAAGATAAAAGCAGGATACTTTAAGATGAATTTCTTAGGTGAAGAAATAGAAGTTACAGAAGATATGATTTTAACAACTCTTAAGAATAAAAAAGGTTATTGTGCAGCAAGTAATGGTAAAACAAGTATTGTTTTAGATACATCATTAACTGAAGATTTAATATTAGAAGGACTTGCTAGAGAAGTAGTAAGAAAAGTACAAAATCTAAGAAAAGAAGCTAATTTTGTTATTACTGACCATATTAATTTATATTATAGTGGTGATGAAATATTTGATAAAATGTTATCATCTTATGATGAATATATTAAAAATGAAACATTAGCAGCTGAATTAATTGAAGATAAGAAACTAGAAAAAGACACAGAATTAAATGATATAGTTGTAGGACTAAAGGTAGAAAGAATATAATCTTTCTACTTTTACTAGGGGGGAAAGTAGATGCTTGATAAAGAATATGAACTATTTTGTACAAAAGCTGATGAAGAGTTAACAAGGACTATTTCTAAGATGTTTAGTATTTATACTGTTCTTAAAGATACTGAAATAACTTATCTTTCACGTTCAATGGAAAAACAGATGAATTCTAATGATAAATATACATTAGCTATCTTTCTTGCTGGTTTATCAGTTAATGATGATATAACTTGTTTCTTTAAAGATAATAATATTACAATGAAAATAGTTACAGATAGTTTTAAAATATCTTTAGATAACTTGGAAGAATTAAATAAAGAAGAATTTAAAGAGTTATTTATAGATAGCTATAAGTTTTTAAAGAGAATAAGTGAACCACTTTCACTTGAAGACACCACTTCTAAAATATTAGTAGCTAATGTTTTATATGATTATTGTACAAATAGTGATGTTATTAACTGTTTATTCAAAAAAAATGGCCTTAATCTTGAGGTGGTTAGAAACAATTTTACTGAATTTATTGGGTCTCCTTCTATGAATGATAAATTTAAAGTTTCTATCGACAACAGTTTTATTTCCAAAGTAGCAAGTGATTTGAAAGAATTTGGTGATTACTTATCTATTAATAAAGATGATATTGTAGGAAGAGATAGGGAAGTTCGTAGATTAGAAGCCAGTTTGATTTCTCCAGGAAGTGCTATTTTAATTGGTGAAGCTGGAGTAGGAAAAACTGCTATTGTAGAGAAAATTGCTTATTTGATGAATAGTGGTAATGTTCCAACAGTTTTAAAAAATAGAAAGATATTTAATCTTGATTTGTCTAAAATAGTTGCTAATACAATATATCGTGGGGAATTAGAAGGAAAACTGAATAGATTAATCACTACTTTGGACAAGCATGATAATATAATTCTTTTTATTGATGAAATTCATATGATTATGGGAGCTGGTAGTTGCGATAGTAATAAGATAGATGTTGCTAATTTTCTAAAACCATATTTAAGTAGTGGTAAAGTCCAAGTGATTGGTGCTACTACTAAAGAAGAATATGAAAAATCAATATTAAATGATAAAGCTTTTCGAAGAAGATTTAATGTTATAACAGTTTCCGAGCCAGATAAAGAAATGCTAATAGATATATTACTGAAGAAGAATAATAATTATGAAAAGTATCTAGATATAGAAATGGAAGATTCTTTTGAAGTTATTAATATGTTAACTGATTTAACTAGTAAGGAACATAGAAATTATCAAGATAATATTTCTAATCCTGCTCTTGCCGTTAATATTTTAGGTCGAGCTTTTGCCTATGCTGCTATTGATGAAAAGAAAAGTATTACAAAATCTGATTTTAAAGAAGCTATTCTTGAAGAAGAGACTCTTTATCAAGGAGTAAGAGAAGAGTATGTTAGAAGATTAACTACTAAAAGTGAGAAGATTAAAAAGAAAATAATTAGTTTTCCGAAAAAGTGATGGTTCCTTTTATGAAATTTTTCGATTATACTAATAATAGGTGATGAAGATGAAAAAACTAAATGAATTATTTCCTGATATAGCTAGTGATAGTGAAGTGACAGGAATAAAAATAAACTCTAAAGAGGTCGAAAAAGGCGATATTTTTGTTTGTACAATGGGAGTGACTGCAGATAGACATGATTTTATAGATGAAGCGATTAGTAATGGTGCTTGTGCAGTAGTAGTTTCTAAAGATGTGGGCGAAAAGTCTGTTCCTTTGATTAAAGTTAAAGATACTAATAGTTATCTAAGAGAGATTTGTTCTAAATATTATGATTATCCTTATAAAAAAATGGAAATGATAGGTGTGACTGGTACTAATGGAAAAACCACTGTTGCAGAAATTATTTATCAGTTATTAGGAACTGATTGTGCTTATCTTGGAACTAATGGTCGTAAGTGGAAAGGTAAAAGCTTATCAATGCGTAATACTACTCCTGATGTTGATAGACTTTACAAATATTTAGAAGAATTTGTCAATGATGGATGTAAAGAATTAGTGATGGAAGCGTCAAGTGAAGCTTTCTTTAGACACCGACTTGACGATATTACTTACCATATAGCAGTCCTTACTAATATTACAGAAGATCACTTAAATATTCATAAAACATTAGATAATTATATAGATTGTAAGTGTCAACTTTTTAGACAAGTTGGTAGTGATGGCTTTTCTATTCTAAATAGTGGAGATGTCAATTTTACACGAGTTCTAGCTAGTAGTAAAGGAACTATTCTTACCTATGGTTTTAAAGAAACTGATACTCTATATATAAAAGAATATGAAGAAGTAGTAAATAGGTTAAAAATAACATTTGTCTATAATAATAGAGAATACAAAGTACTAAGCCCTTTACTTGGAGAATTTAATGTTCTAAATGTAGCTGCTGCTATTTTGGTATGTCTTGCTAAGAAGATGAAAATAGAAGAAGTCTTAATAAAAGTAGAAAACTTAAAACAAATTGAAGGGCGCTTAGAAGTATTACCATTTACCGATAAGTATATGGTTATGCTTGATTATGCGCATACAACTGATGCTTTAGATAAAATTCTTACTTATCTAAATAAAATAAAAAAGAATAGAATCATAACAGTGACTGGTTCTGCTGGAGGACGAGAAAGAGAAAAACGTCCATCAATGGGAAAAGTTGTTCTTGAAAAGTCTGATTACGTAATCTTTACTATGGATGATCCAAGGGAAGAAGATGTTAATCAAATAATAGATGATTTATTAACAACTAGTGATTTAACAAATTATGAGCGAATAATAGATAGAAAAAAAGCTATTTATAAAGCTTTAGCAATGGCTGAAGCTGATGATATTGTCTTTATAACAGGTAAAGGAAGAGATAATTATATGGCTATTGGTAAAGAATATTTGCCTTATTCTGATTATGAAGTGATTAAAAGTTATTTTACGGAGGTTGCCGAAAAGTAAAATCTTTAGTATCATATTAATAGGTGATTTAATGAAAAAGTTATTTGTTTTTATAGATACCTGTCTTGTAATGGCATCTATTTTAACAGTTACAACTGTTATACCTGATAGTAAATCTGTATCAATTAAAAGAATCAATACTTTTGTTGATAGTAGTATAATTACTAAGGAAGTAGCAGTTCAATCAGCTTCTTTAGAAACTAAGGAAGAAGTTAGTGAAGAAAAAGAAACAACTAAAGAGGAAACTAAACAAGTAGTTAGTCAAACAAAAGAAGAAGTAAAAAAAGAAGTAGAAGAAGTTAAACCAATCAGTAATGATACTAATAATAATCAAGAAGAAGTAAGAATGTATTATCAAGGTGAAATCTTTACTGCAAAGATGAGTGGTTATGGGGCTGATATTGGTAATTATACTGCTTCTGGTTATCAAATAAGTGGTGGTAATATTACTTATAATGATAATCAGTATGGTGAAGTTCGAATTTTAGCAGGCGATAGAAATTATCCTTTTGGTACTATAGTTAGAATATCTAATAGTAATGAAGGAACTGTACTTGGTATTGTTTTAGATAGAGGACCAGATATTGGCAGGGGAACAGCTAAAAAATTTGCTTTTGACCTTCTATATACAACTAGTCGTGAAGCTAGACTAAAAGGTGTAAGTTATAATGCTAACTTTGAAATATTAAGACTTGGTTATTAAGTTATAATATAGGATATATTAGGAATAATATATCCTATTTTTGTTATAAGTAGGTAAAATATTGTAAAATTTTTCTAAGATATTTGAGTAAGAAACTTGATACATGATATACTATAGAAGTAGGAGGTATGAAAAGATGAAAGAAGAATGGAAAGGCTTTAATGAAGGAGCTTGGACAAAAGAAATTAATGTAAATGATTTCATTAAGAAAAACTATAAGAAGTATGAAGGTGATGAAAGCTTTTTAGTAGGACCAACTGATAAAACTAAAAGAGTTTTAAAAGTCTATGATGATATGTGTAAAGAAGAAGTTAAAAAACATGTTATCGATATAGATACAGTACATCCTGCTGGAATTAATGCTTTTAAACCAGGATATATATCAGAAGATGATGATGTAATTGTTGGACTTCAAACTGATGAATTAGGTAAAAGAGAAATTGTTCCTAAG
>JAQXHT010000109.1 GCA_029007415.1 bacterium | reverse complement strand
ATAATATTGAATTTAATGAGGAGTCAGTAGTATTTAGACTTTACTAGATACTATTGTCTCCTCTTTTTTAGTAAAAGGAGTTGAAGATAATGGATAACGAAAAGAAAATTGCTGGTCTTTATATTAGAGTATCTACCGAAGATCAAGCACGAGAAGGATTTAGTTTACCAGAGCAAGAGAAACGATTAAGGGCTATGTGTGAATATAAAGGTTATGAAATATATAAACTTTATAAAGATGCTGGTATAAGTGCTAAAACTGGTAATACTAGACCTGCATTTGAAGAACTACTACAAGATATAAGAGATAAAAAATGTAATACTATTGTTGTATTAAAGTTAGATAGATTAACTCGTTCGGTATTTGATTTAGAAGGTATAATGAACTTTCTTGAAGAAAACAATGCTTACTTAGATTGTGCTAATGAAGAAATCAACACAACTAATTCAAGTGGCAAAATGGTTGCTAGACTATTAACAACAGTTTCACAAAATGAAATAGAAAGAACAAGTGAAAGAACTAAATTTGGTTTATCTGGTGCAATTAAAGAAGGACATATTCCTGCTCGTGCTCCACTCGGTTATAAACATATAGATAAAAAGTTAGTTCCTGATCCACTCACAAAAGATATAGTTATAAGAATATACAATTTATATTTTGAAGGTAAAAGTTATTATAATATTGCTACTATATTTAACGAAGAACAAGTTTTAGGTAAAACTAATTGGAAAGATACAGGAATATTAAGGATAATATCAAATGAAGTTTATAAAGGAGATTATGTACATGGAAAAAGAACAAATCATCCTACTCTCTATAGAGATGTTGTTGAACCAATAATAAGTAAAGAAATGTGGGAAAATTGTCAAGTTCAAAAGAAGAAAAATCAAAAGAATTATATGAGAACACAAACTTATATCTTCTTACAAAAATTAAAATGTCCAAAATGTGGAAGAATACTTGCTGGTGGTGCTTCGCATAAAATTAAATTTGATAAATGGTATTTCTATTATAGATGTGAAAATTGTAAGAATAATATTCACGAAGATAAAATTGAAGATAAAATAAAAGTTTTACTTGCTGATATATTAGAATACGATAATGTTGTTAATGAGTTTTTCTTACCAGTTTTAAAATCAAAAGTAGATAATCCTAAAGTTGAGTTAGAAAAAGAATTAAAGAACTTAAATAATAAACGAGATAGAATTAGAAAAGCATATATTGATGAACTATTTACTGAAGAAGAATTTAAACAAGAATCTAAATTAATTGAAAATCAAATTGAAATAATTAATTCTAAACTATTAGAAAACTCACAAGCCGAACAATTAAACTTTACTACTGAAGATATACTTTTAAAAAGAGATATGGACTTTATCAATAAAGTTAAACTACCAATATCTTATTATGCTTTTAATGATAATTGGGATTTACTAGATCGAGATATTAAAGCTGATATAGTTATGAGATATATTGATGATATAGAACTTGAACTTAAAGGAAACAAATATGAAGTTAAGCAAATTAACTTTAGAAGTACCTTTTATAGCGATTTTGAAGAATTATATAAGAAAGGTTATATCGATAAGAAAAGACCTCTTACATACGATTTTAATGGTGTTTGTGTCGATACAAATATTAGATATAGTGAATACTTGCCTATTAAAGATGTAATGCAACACTTATATAGATTAAACGAATATTATGAAGTTAACTTATATAAAGGAACTTATTACAAAGAAACAGAAAAATTAGATATAGGACCACTTCAAAGAAATGAAGTTCCTATAAGAATATTCCCATTCCAAGAGAATAATAATGGAGATAAGAATTGGTTATCAATGGGAATGCTTGCTACAAAAAATAACCCGAATGACATAAAGATAAACATTAGAGATGTATTTGAAACAATACCCGATAATGTTACCGAAGAAAATTTTTAAAGTGGCGATAGCAATTTAAAAATTAATACTTTATGTAGTTTTAACTATTTACGAAGTTTATAGTTATTACGAAATAAAGTAAACGGATTCTAAGGTGGTAAACCTTAGCCCACTGGATATTTTGTATGGAACGTACAAAATTCCTAGGGGGTTAGAAATTTTGGATGACCAAAATG
>JAQXHT010000108.1 GCA_029007415.1 bacterium | reverse complement strand
GGTTCTTATCATGTAAACATTTAGTAATAGCTGCAGTTAAAGTAGTTTTACCATGATCTACGTGTCCAATTGTACCAATGTTAACATGTGGTTTTGAACGATCAAATTTTTGTTTTGCCATAATTAAATTTCCTCCTTTTTTTTGTTCAATATTTATTTTATCTAACAATTTACAAATTTGCAACTGTTTAGAACTATTTTTTAAGAGTTTAAATTAATTTCCACTCTTTTTAATAATTTCTTCTGCAATGTTTCTTGGAACTTCTTCATAATGATCAAATGTCATAACAAAGTTTCCTCTTCCTTGAGTATTACTACGTAAGTTAGTAGCATAACCAAACATTTCAGAAAGTGGTACCATAGCAGATAATTTTACTGCATTTCCAGTACTTTCTTGTCCTAATGGACGACCACGGCGACTAGTTAAATCACCCATAACATTACCAAAATATTCATCTGGTGTTGTTACATCAACTTTCATAATTGGCTCTAATAAAACAGCATTACATTTATTCTTAGCTTCTTTTAATGCCATAGATGCAGCAATTTTGAAAGCCATTTCGTTAGAGTCTACATCGTGGTATGAACCATCAAATAATGTAGCCTTAACATCAATCATAGGATATCCTGCTAAAATACCTGTTTGCATAGCTTCTTGTAAACCTTTATCTACTACTGGAATGTATTCACGAGGAACAACTCCACCAACGATTTGGTCAACAAATTCATATCCTTTATCTGGATTTGGTTCAAACTTAACCCAAACGTGTCCATATTGTCCACGACCACCAGATTGTTTAATATATTTACCTTCACAATCAGCAGCTTGCTTAATTGTTTCACGATAAGCAACTTGTGGAGCACCAACATTAGCTTCAACGTGGAATTCACGTTTCATACGATCAACTAATACATCTAAGTGTAATTCACCCATACCAGCGATAACAGTTTGACCTGTTTCATGGTCTGTATGAACTTTAAATGTAGGATCTTCTTCCGCTAATTTTTGTAAAGCTAAAGCCATTTTATCTTGATCTGCTTTACTCTTAGGCTCAACAGCTAATTGAATAACTGGTTCAGGAACTGATAATTTTTCAAGAATGATTGGTTTCTTTTCATCACATAAAGTATCACCAGTTGTTGTATTCTTAAGTCCTACAGCAGCTGCAATATCTCCTGTGTATACATCTGTAATCTCTTTACGAGTATTAGCATGCATTTGTAAAATACGACCAATTCTTTCTTTACTATCCTTTGTAGAGTTTAAAACATAACTACCACTTGATAAGTGTCCTGAATAAACACGGAAGAATGTTAAACGTCCAACAAATGGATCTGTCATAACTTTGAATGCTAAAGCACTGAAAGGTTCAGAATCACTTGGATGACGAGTTTCTTCTTCACCATTTAAATTATGTCCTTTAATAGAAGCAATATCTAATGGACTAGGTAAATAATCAATAACAGCATCCATTAATGGTTTAATACCTTTGTTTCCTAAAGCTGTTCCACACATAACTGGAAAGAATTTAGTAGCAAGGCAACCTTTACGGATAGCTCTTTTAATCATTTCTTCTGTAACTTCTCCACCTTCAAGGTAAGTTTCCATCATTTCATCATCGAATTCAGCTACTGCATCAATAAGTTCAGCATGCTTTTCTTCAACTAAATCTTTTAAATCAGCAGGGATTTCTATTTCCTTAGCATTTTCTTCTGGTTTTCCATCAAATTCAATTGCCTTTTTAGTGATTAAATCAACAACACCTATAAAATCTTCTTCTGCTCCAATTGGCCATTCAATAGGTTTTGCATTAACTCCTAAACGATCTTTAATAGATTTAAGACTGTAATTGAAGTCTGCACCCATTTTGTCAATTTTGTTAGCAAAAATAATTCTAGGTACCATAAATTCATCAGCTTGACGCCAAACTGTTTCCATTTGTGGTTCAACACCAGCTTGAGCATCTAGTAAAGCAACTGCTCCATCAAGAACTCTTAAACTACGGCTAACTTCAATAGTGAAATCTACGTGTCCTGGAGTATCGATGATATTGTAACGATATCCTTTCCAGTGAACTGTTGTAGCAGCAGAAGTGATAGTAATACCACGTTCTTTTTCTTGTTCCATCCAGTCCATTTGACTAGCTCCATCGTGAGTTTCTCCAATTTTATGGATATTTCCACCATGGAATAATATACGTTCTGTAGTAGTTGTTTTTCCGGCATCAATATGTGCCATAATTCCAAAATTTCTTGTCTTATCTAAAGACGTATCTCTTGCCATATATTATCCTTTCTACCAACGATAATGTGCATAAGCTTTGTTGGCTTCTGCCATTCTGTGAGTATCTTCTTTTTTCTTAACAGCTGCTCCTGTTCCATTTGCAGCATCAATTATTTCGTTAGCTAGGTTATCAGCCATTCCACGTCCTCCACGAAGACGAGAATATTTAACTAACCAACGAAGTGCTAAAGCTTCAGCACGACGAGGTGTTACTTCTTGAGGTACTTGATAGTTTGCCCCTCCAACACGACGTGACTTAACTTCTAAGGCTGGTCTGATATTATCCATTGCTTCATTGAAAACTTCAAGTGGATCACGACCAGTTTTTTCTTTTACTATATCAAATGCTTCATAAAGAATTGTTTGAGCAGTTCCTTTTTTACCATCTAACATAATAGTATTTATTAATTTTGCTACTGTTTTAGATTTATATATAGGATCTGGTAAAACATCTCTTTTTACAGCGCGTCTTTTACGCATATTGATTTCCTCCTTTCAATATTAATTCTAATTCTACTTAGGACGTTTAGCACCATATTTACTACGACCTTGTTTTCTATCTTTTACTCCAGCAGTATCTAGTGTACCACGAACGATATGATAACGAACTCCGATTAAGTCCTTAACACGTCCTCCACGTACTAGTACAACACTGTGCTCTTGTAAGTTATGTCCAATACCTGGAATATAAGTATCTACTTCTTTTCCATTTGATAAACGAACACGAGCATATTTTCTTAAAGCTGAGTTTGGTTTCTTTGGTGTTTTAGTTCCTACACGAGTACATACTCCACGTTTTTGTGGTGATGGATTACTTGTTGATTTTCTACGAATAGTATTAACACCAACACCTAATACTGGAGCCTTGCTCTTACGAACTTTTTTTCCTCTTCCTTTACGTACCAATTGTTGAACTGTAGGCATATAAAATATATCTCCTTTCTTTACACATATCCGGGTGTATCATTTTAACTTTTAAATAAAATTTTGTCTCTCAACAAAATTAAATTTAATCAGCAGTTATAATATAACATTAGATTATAGCTTTGTCAAACATATTTTTTTAAAATTATTGACACCAGATTTTTCTAAAAAATACTTTTTTCTAGTTTACAATTGTTAAAACTATTTTTTTATCTTATAATGAAGAAGAATAGGAGGCTTATAAATGCTTACAGAAAGAGAAAAAGATTTAATAAATAGATATTTTAATGCAGCAAATTATTTATCAATTGGACAACTTTATTTAAAGGACAATCCTCTACTAAAAAGACCACTTGAAAAAAATGACTTAAAAAAGAAAGTAGTTGGTCATTGGGGTACAGTTCCAACTCAAAATTTTATTTATACCCATTTAAACAGAATTATCAAAAAATACGATTTAAATATGATTTACATATCAGGACCTGGTCACGGTGGTAATGCTATTGTTTCTAATGTATATTTAGAAGGAACCTACTCTGAAATATATCCTAATATTTCGCAAGATGAAGAAGGTTTAAAAAAATTATTTAAACAATTTAGTTTTCCTGGAGGAATTTCTTCACACGTTGCTCCAGAAACACCTGGATCCATCAATGAAGGTGGCGAATTAGGTTACAGTCTTGCTCATGCCTTTGGTGCAGTTTTAGATAATCCTGATTTAATTGCTGCTGTAGTAGTTGGTGACGGCGAGGCTGAAACTGGTCCCTTAGCTACTTCTTGGCACTGTAATAAGCTTATCAATCCAGAAACTGACGGAGTTGTTTTACCAATTCTAAATTTAAATGGTTATAAAATAGCTAATCCTACTATTCTTGACAGAATTCCAAAAGATGAATTACTTAATCTTTTTGACGGTTATGGATACGACCCAATTTATGTTGAAGGAAACGACCCAATGATACTTCATGATGAAATGGCAAAAGCTTTAGATAAAGTTATTAGAAAGATAAGAAAAATTAAAAATGAAAAATCAACAGATAATCAAAAATGGCCAATGATTATTCTAAAAACACCTAAAGGTTGGACTGGTCCTAAAATGTTTCAAGGAGCACAAATTGAAGGAACATTCAGAGCTCATCAAGTACCAGTTCCAATAGATCAAGATCATATGAAACACATTGATATCCTAGAAAATTGGTTAAAAAGTTATAAACCAGAAGAAATTTTTAATGAAGATGGTTCTATTAAAGATGAATTAAAGGAAATGACTCCTAAAGGTAATAGAAGAATGGGTGCTAATCCATACGCCAATGGAGGACTTTTATTAAAAGAATTAAATCTACCTGATTTTAGAAATTATAAAGTTGATATTAAAAATCATGGTGAAGTTAAGGAACAAGATACAAAAGTTTTAGGTTACTTCTTAGAAGATGTTATTAAAAAGAATAAAAACTTCAGAATATTTGGTCCTGACGAAGCTTTATCTAATCGTTTAAATGCCGTATTTGAAACTACTAATCGTCAGTTTAATGCTAAAATATTAGCAAATGATGAGTATTTGAATCATAACGGACAAGTGATTGATTCTTTCCTATCAGAACATGTTTGTGAAGGCATGTTAGAAGGTTACATCTTGACTGGAAGACACGGAATTTTTGATACTTATGAAGCCTTTGTTAGAATCGTTGATTCAATGACTAGTCAACATGCAAAATGGTTAAAAGTCTGTAAACAACTTGATTGGCGTAGAAGTATATCATCTCTTAACTATTTATTAGCTTCTCATATCTGGCAGCAAGACCATAATGGTTATACTCATCAAGACCCTGGTTTTCTAAATCATATTGCTACAAAAAAAGCTGATATTGCTAGAATTTATCTGCCACCAGATGCTAACTGTTTACTTTCCACTTGTAATCATTGTATTAAGAGTAAAAATTATATTAATGTTATTGTTGCTTCTAAACATCCAAGTATTCAGTGGTTAAATATGGATGAAGCTATAAATCACTGTAGTAAAGGTATCGGAATATTCACTTGGGCCAGTAATGATAAAGGAGCTAGTCCTGATATCGTCATGGCTTGTTGTGGCGATACACCAACACTGGAAACTTTAGCTGCTATTTCTATTCTACATCAGTTTTTCCCAGAAATTAAAATTCGTTGTGTGAATGTAGTTGATTTAATGAAACTTCAATCTAATTTAGAACATCCACACGGATTAACTAATCAAGATTATAATATGTTATTTACTAAAGACAAGCCTATCATTTTTGCTTTCCACGGTTATCCATCTTTGATTCATCAATTGACCTATAAAAGAGAAAATGATAATCTTCATGTACATGGCTATATTGAAGAAGGAACTATTACTACTCCATTCGATATGCGCGTTCAAAACAAAATAGATAGGTATCATTTAGTAATGGATGCTTTAAAATACTTACCACAACTAGGTAATAGAGCTACTCCATTGTATGAGTGGTGCAAAGATATGTTAATTAAGCATAATAACTACATCAGAGAATATGGTGAGGATATGGAAGAAGTTAGAAATTTCACTTGGCACGATATTGATAAAGAAATTGAAGTATTATTTTAAAAAAACTATTGGAGACAATTTTTTTCTCCAATAGTTTTTTACTCATGAAAACAACTTCCACCAACAAATTCTCTTAAAATAGAATCTGCAGGTATTGCTTCACTTGGTATTGGTAATATTAATCTAAATAAATTCAATAATCTTTTAGCCTCATCATAGTAAATAGAATCTTCATCTACTGAATATAGTAACGGTTCAACATAAGTTTTTAAGACACCAAGTTCATAGATAAGTGCTGTATTAATAGTTGAATCTGCTTCATCTTGGTATGGAAAAATGTATTTTTCTTCACCTGCTCTTACTTTAGGCCAAATAGTAATAGTATCAACCACATCATATCCTCTAGTTCTACTATCTCTAATAATTCTTCTTAAAAGGCGATTATCTGTGGTGGAAAAACGATTATGAGAATCTATATTAAGTTCTGTTAAAGCAGATAAATATATTTTATATTTATTCTTGGCAGGAATTGTATCTAACACCTTTGGATTTAATGCATGTATTCCTTCAATCAAAAGAATATCATTTTTCTCAAGTTTCAATTCACGAATAAATTCTTTACTTCCTTCAATAAAACTATATACTGGAGTTTTTACTGTTTCTCCTTTTAATAGCAAAGCAACTTGCTCTGTAAGTAATTTATGATCAACTGCTTCAAAACATTCGTAATCTTTTTCACCATTTTCATCTACTGGTGTTTCATCTCTTTCTACAAAATAATCATCCATACTTAACATTTTTGGATTCAATCCAAAGCTCCTTAAGAACATACATAACTTTCTAGTAGTTGTTGTCTTTCCACTTGATGAAGGTCCTGCTAATAAAATAATTTTTTTATCTTTTTTATTAGCAACTATTGTCTTAGCAACTTCTAATAATCTATTACTTTGCAATGTCTCATCTATTCTTATTAAATCTTCAACTTGGCCTTTTGAAACAATACTATTTAATTCTGAAAGATTAGAAACATGCATAAGTTTTGCCCAATCATGGCATTCTTTAAAAATTTTAAACATATTTGGATGATGTTGATATTCATTAATCATATTCTTAGAATATACTGTCGGAAATTGTAAAATAAAACCATTATCATTTAAATAAGTTAATTTAAAATCTTTTAAAAGTCCTGTTGAAGTTGGCATATAATGATAGAAATAATTATAGTAACTACCAAGTCTATATAAGGTTATATAAGTATTGGTATTATATTTCATAATGTTAGCTTTGGCTTCATCTTTAATTGCTTCGAAATATTTAATAGCACTTATTCTTTCAACACTCACTTTAGTTATATCTAAATTTTGTTCTACTAATTGAACCATTTTTTTAGCAATTGATTTTACTAATGTTTCACTAATTGGAAAAGTTGTTTCTATATAGATACCTTTATCTAAAGAGTGTTGTACTATAATGTTGGCTTTTTCACCATATAACTCTTTAACAGCAACCAATAGTAAAAAAGTTAAACCTGCTATATGAGTTCTATTCCCAACTCTTGAATTCAAATCAAAGAATTCAATATTACATTCATCATGAATAGCATAACTAAGTTCACGATAAGTATTATTTACTCTTGCTATTATGATAGGAAATCTATAGTCACTTGTATAATTTTTACTAAGTTGTAACAAAGTTGTCCCCATCGGAACCTTTGTTTTTTTTCCATTTATAACAACTTTAACATCTTCTATCATTAATCCACCTTCTTATTCTTAATTCATTATACCATTTTAAGTTTATAATGTAAATTATTCGCAAAATATAAAGTTTAATTTAGAGAATATTTATTTCTATAACTGGATATAGTAATTTTAGATAGCGATAATTTGAAAGGAAATGATAATAATGAGTTTAATTCCTATGATAGTAGATAAAGAAGTGGGTGGCGAAAGAAGTTATGATATATTTTCTAGATTATTAAAAAATAGAATTATTCTTTTATCAGGAGAAATTGATGATAACCTAGCTAACACTGTAGTAGCAGAATTACTATATCTTGATTCATTAAGTCATGATGATATTTCTATTTACATTAATTCTCCTGGTGGAAATGTTACTTCTGGTTTTGCCATTTACGATACGATGAATTTCATAAAGAGTGATGTTTCTACCATTTGTCTTGGTATAGCTGCATCGATGGCTGCTTTTTTACTATCAAGTGGTAAGAAAGGTAAACGTTACGCTCTTCCTAATAGTGAAGTTATGATTCATCAACCACTTGGTGGAGCTAGTGGACAAGCAACAGAAATAAAAATAGCAGCGGAACACATTTTAAATACAAAGAAAAAGCTTAATGATATACTTGCCAAAAATACAGGTAAATCTATTAAGCAAATTGAAAATGATACCGATAGAGATAATTATTTAAGTGCAGATAATGCTAAAGATTATGGATTAATTGATAAAATTCTCACTACTCAGTCATAAATTTTGATGCTAGTTCTTTTATCTTTCGAAAACGATGATTAAGACCTGATTTGGAGATAAATCTTCCCGTTTCGATAGCTATTTTATCACTTAACTCTTTTAAGGAAGCTTCTTTATATTTTTCACGATAATAAAGAGCTTCTTTTGTTTTGTCATCAAGTAAATCTATAGCATTGTTTTTCTTTAATATTTCTATTTGATTAAGCTGTTCTAACGCACTAGCAATAATTCTATCAGTATTAGCTTGTTCACAATTATTCAGTCTATTAGTTTGATTCTTTTTATCACGATAAATTCTTACATCTTCATAATATAATACCGAATTATTAGCATCCACTATTTTTAAAAAATCGCTTATTTTTTCGGCTTCTTTCAAATATAGCATATAACTACGATTCCTATTTAACATTTTTATATTTAGATTATAAGAATTTAATATTTTCTGAACAAAAACTGCTTCTTCAGGATAATCAATTAATATTTCCATATGATACCTAGAAGTCTTTGGATTATTTACACTTCCACCATTTAAAAACACACCCTTTAAATAGGCTTTTGTTTCTAATTTTCCATCAAAGAAATAATCAGGGGGTACTTCCTTTTTATATGCAACTAAATCCAAAAGAAAAGAACTTCCATCTACAATTTCTAAAATATGTAAATTATTTTTTGAAAAATTGTTACTATCTTTAGTATATTCTGTATACTTTATTTCTTTAAACATATCAAGAATATCTTTGAAATAAGTTATTATCTTTTCATTTTCATTGATTAGTTCTAATTTATCTTCATTCCAAGTTGCATTATTGCGAATAAAACCAGCTAATATAGAATAATTCTCTGTTTCTGATAACTTTTTACTTACAATTTCTTCTTTAACTTTAGTTGTAAAGGACATATTATCACCTCATTAAATAGGAGAATATCAATGAACTAAGTTTTTGACTATGATGTTTCAAAGTATTATCTGCAATCGTTAGTAAATCTGCTTCGATAAATTCCACATCCAATGACTTTAATACTGCATAATCTATCTTTACAGGGTCTTTTCTTTCCTCACAAGCATACTTTTCAGCCATTCCGTTAGAAATTGGCGAATTAGAAGCAATAACAGCATCTAATTTATGCTCACCTAGGTATTCATTTATCAAGTTAACATGGTCACTAACTGTGAAATTATCTGTTTCTCCTGGTTGAGTAACTATATTACAAACATACATAATAGGAGATTTTGTTTTATCTAAAGCTGCTATAACTTTTTTTGATAATAAGTTTGGAAAAATAGATGTATATAAACTTCCCATACTTAGTAAAACTAGGTCGGCCTCATTAATAGCAGCGATTACCTCTTCTAAGACATTTGGTTCTTCTTTGTAGAATAATCTCTTTATTTTCTTTGGAGATTTTGTAATCATTTCTTCTCCTTCTATTATAGAGCCATCAGTTGCTTCACCCATCAAAGTAATATTTTCATCTTCAGTTAAAGGAAGAATTTTACTTTTAACATCTAGTAAGATTGATAACTCTTCAATAGCTGACTTTAAACTTCCAGTTATATCTAATAGAGAAGTAAGAATTAAGTTTCCTAAAGCATGCCCATCCAAATCACTAGTCGTATGAAAACGATATTCTAGCATTTTTTTGATAGCTTCATCACTACCTGACATACTAGTTATAACTTTTCTAACATCACCTACAGCAGGAATATGAAATTCTTCTCTTAACTTACCAGTGCTTTTTCCATTATCTGCTACAGTAATAACTGCTGTAATATCAAGAGGAAAATCTTTAAGTCCTGCAAGTAAATAAGATATTCCTTTTCCTCCTCCTAAGACTACTACTTTTTTATTCACTTAGCTCACTCCTTACGTTCAAGGCACATCTTGCTGCTTCGCTCATTGCAATAACAATTTGATAGTGTGGTTTAAATACACAATCACCTACCGCATAGATTCCTTTTATTTTTGTTTCAAAATTATCATCTACTTCAATATAACCATCTTTTGATAATATATTTAAGTCATTTAAAAATTCAGTGTTTGGTATTTGACCAATGCAAACAAACACAGCATCACAATCAATAACTCTTTCATCTTTTAGTTTTACTCCTGTTAAATTATCTTCTCCTAAGAAAGATATTGCTTCTCCTAAAACAAAAGAAACATTATCTAAATTTTTAACTTTATCTACCAAACTATCTTTAGCTCTAAACTCTTCTCTTCTATGTAAGACTGTGACACTTTTAGCAAGATGACTTAAATAATTAGCAGATTCAAAGGCACTATCGCCACCACCAATTACTACTACATCTTTATCTTTATATAGATTACCATCACAAACAGCACAAAAACTTAAACCGTGATTAAAATATTTATCTTCAAACAAAACATTTAATTTTTTTGATTTTCTTCCAGTAGCAATAATTATTTTTGAACTAGTGTAAGTATTTTTATCTGTAACTACTTCTTTTATTTCTTGATTATCAATTACTTTCTCAACTTTCTCAAAAATAACTGGTATTTCTAGTTCTTTAACTTGATTTAGAATAGAAATAGCCAAATCACTTCCTGATACTGAAGAAAATCCTGGATAATTTTCTATTTTATCATTCGATACAATTTGTCCTCCTGGCATAGATGACTCAAAAATAGCACAAGAAATACCACTTCTTTTTAAATAAATAGCAGCAGTCATTCCAGCCACTCCACAGCCAGCTATTAAAACATCATATTTCATATCAAAAATCCTCCTTATGATATAGATTTTCTAGTTTTCTTTTTTTAATATTTTTTATAAAGCATAAATAGATACCACAAATTATCATTATTATTGATACTATCTGCGCCATTTTAAAGTTTCCAAACATTAGACTATCAGTACGCATTCCTTCAACAAAAAATCTTGATGCACCATACCAAATCAAGTAGAAACCAGTTAAAAATCCTACTTTTAAATATGGATAAAATCTAATAAAGAATAGCATTAAAAATCCTATGAAATCAAATAATGATTCATATAAAAATGTTGGTTGATAATAATTTCCATTTATATGCATTCCATTTATGATAAATGTCGGTATACGAAGATTCATTAATTCTTGCTTAGTAGTAAGAGCTCCATAAGCTTCCTGATTAAAGAAGTTGCCCCATCTTCCGATTGCTTGCGCTAAAATAAGTCCTACTACTACTATGTCTAAAAATTTCAAACTAGAAATTTTATTCTTACGACAATAATATATTACAAACAATAAACCAGCTATTATTCCACCATGAATGGCAAGACCACCATTCCAAACAGCAAATATCTCTAATGGATTTTTTACATAATAAGACCATTCAAATAATACATAATAAGCTCTTGCTCCGATGATTCCTAATATTATTACATAATAAATAGTATTTATCAAAAAATCTTTATCTATATTCTGCTTTTTGGCTTCTTTAAATATAAGCAGACAAGCAGAAATTATAGCAAAAAAAATGAAAATTGTATAGTAATAAATTTTAATAAATCCAAGGTCTAAGAAAACTCTATTCATTTTTAAATCTCCTAATCAAAGGAGCAATTATTATATCTTCCATTACAAAATTCATAACAGATATAAGAATAGATATAACAAGTGCTACCCAGAAGTCATTCAAATCAAAATGACTACCTAAAATCCAATCCGTTAGTTTTAAAACAAACAAGTTAATAAAAGGGTAAAAAAGACCCAAAGTAATACCTGTTATTGGTATAGTCAAACTAACCAATATTGGTTTTACTGTTTTATTAAGTACATATAAAATAAAAGTTGCTAAGGTGCTATAAAACAAAGGATGTACTTTATCAATATAAAATGACTTAAATAGTTTACTGACTAGAAAGAACACAAATAGATAAGAGATAAAATATAATAACCATTCTATCGCTCTATTTAATCTTTCTTTTCCTTTAGCTAAGACAACAATTTTCATTTTTTTCCTCCTATAAAATCTTCTTTAGGAAAGCACCTGTATAAGATTCTTTAGTTTTACTAATATCTTCTGGTGTACCAGTAGCAATTATTTCTCCACCTAAATCGCCACCTTCTTGTCCTAAATCAATTATATAATCAGCACATTTTATTACATCTAAATTGTGTTCAATGACTACTACTGTATCATTATTATCTACTATTTTTTGTAAAATTGCAAGCAAGCGCTTAATGTCATCAGTATGCAAACCTGTTGTTGGTTCATCTAATACAAATAAAGTTTTTCCTGTGGCTTTCTTTTGTAATTCTTTAGCAAGTTTTACTCGTTCTGCTTCTCCTCCTGATAAAGTCGGAGCACTTTGACCAAGTTTAACATAACCTAACCCAACATCTTCTAATACTTGTAATTTATTTTTTATTTTACTATGATTTTCGAAGAATTTTAAAGCTTCATGTACACGCATATCTAAAACATCAGCAATATTCTTCTCTTTATATTTTATTTTTAAAGTCTCTTGATTATAACGAGTTCCGTGACAAACTTCACAAGGAACGTAAACATCTGGTAAAAAATGCATTTCTATCTTTTTAACACCATCACCACGACAAGCCTCACATCTTCCACCTTTAACATTAAAAGAAAATCTATTTTTTTCATAGCCTAACATTTTAGCTTCTTTAGTAGTAGTAAATAATTCTCTTATATCATCAAATACTCCTGTATAAGTAGCAGGATTACTTCTTGGTGTACGACCTATCGGACTCTGAGAAATATCAACTATTTTATCAATATTTTCAAGTCCTAAAACTTTATCGCATTTGCCAGGTTTATATTTACTGTGATAAACATAATTCATCGCACTTTTAACTAATATTTCGTTTATTAAGGTACTCTTTCCACTTCCACTTACTCCTGTTATACAAGTAAATGTTCCAAGTGGTATTTTAGCAGTTATATTTTTTAAATTATTTTCTTGTGCTCCTTTAATCGTGATGAATTTACCAGTACCTTTTCTTCTTATTTTTGGTACTTCAATACACTCTTTGCCACTTAAGTAACGGCCAGTTATACTCTTATCATTTTTCATAACTTCTTCTGGCGTTCCAGCAGCTACTATTCTACCACCTTCATCTCCTGCTTTAGGACCAACATCTACTAAATAATCGGCTGCTAACATTGTATCAGTATCATGTTCTACCACTATTAAAGTATTACCTAAATCACGCATTTCTAGTAAAGATTTTATCAATCTATCATTATCTCTTTGATGAAGTCCAATACTAGGTTCATCTAATACATACAATACACCTGTTAATCTTGAACCTATTTGCGTAGCAAGTCTAATTCTTTGGGCTTCGCCGCCTGATAAAGTAGCAGCACTTCTCGCTAATGTTAAATACTCAAGTCCAACATTTTTCAAGAAAGTTAATCGCGATAAAATTTCTTTTAATAATAAGTCAGCTATTTTTAATTGTTCTTCTCCTAATTTTAATTCTGTAAAGAATGGTATTAAATCTTTTATGCTCATACAAGTTAATTCATAGATATTTTTTCCACCAACTAAAACTGATAAAACATTATCTTGAAGTCTTGAACCCTTACATTCTTCACAAGTATGTTCAATCATAAATTTCTCTAACCATTCTCTAATCCAAGTACTGGTTGTCTCCATATATCTTCTTTCCAAGTTATTGATTATTCCTTCATAATAATCGACTTGATGAAAATGATTACCACTCTTAGATTTATAATCAAATAATATTTGTTCATCACTACCATAAAGAATTAACTCTTTTTCTCTATCAGTTAATTTCTTAAATGGTTTTTTAGTACTAATTTTATAATGTTTACAAAGACACTCTAATTTTTTATAGTATATCCCATCAGTATCGTCACCTAGTGTTACTATTGCTCCTTGTTCTAAACTTAAATCTGTATTAGGAATTACTAAATCCGGGTCCATTTGTAATTTTACTCCTAAACCTTTACATTCTTTACAAGCACCATATGGAGCATTAAAACTAAAGATTCTTGGTTCCAGCTCTGGTAGTGAAAAATCACAATAAGGACAAGCAAAATCTTCGGAAAATACTAATTCTTTAGATAGATTGAATTGTACTACTACTTTTCCGTGTCCTAATTTTAAAGCATTTTCTATTCCTTCACTAAGTCTTCCTCTAATACCTTCTTTAAGCACTAATCTATCGACTACTACTTCAATATTATCTTTTTTATTTTTATCTAGTTCTATTTTATCTGATAAATCATACATTTCACCATTAATGCGCACACGAATATATCCCTCACTCATTAAATCTGAAAGTAATTCTTTATGAGTTCCTTTTTCACCATAAACAGCTGGTGCTAATAGGACTATTTTAGTTCCTTCGTCATATTCTAATATTTTGTTTGTTATTTCTTCAACACTTTGACTTTTAATTGGAATATTATGTGTTGGACAATAAGGTACCCCTACTCTTGCAAATAAAAGTCTCAAATAATCATATATTTCAGTTACAGTTCCTACTGTACTTCGTGGATTTTTATTCGTTGTTTTTTGGTCAATACTAATAGCAGGAGAAAGTCCTTCAATAGAATCTACATCTGGTTTTTCACTACCTCCTAAAAATTGTCTAGCATAAGCAGATAAACTTTCTACATATCTTCTTTGGCCTTCAGCATAAATCGTATCAAAGGCTAGTGAACTCTTTCCACTTCCAGAAAGTCCTGTCATAACAATTAATTTATTTTTTGGTAGTTCAATATTTACATTTTTTAAGTTATTTTCTCTTGCTCCTCTTACTATTATTTTATCCATAGTAACACCCCATTTCGATTGTTAGTATAACACTTTTCTAAAAAAAGAAAAGAATTTTCTACATAGTAATATACCATAAGATTTAATTAAATTCAAACATATTTTCTATATAGTTATTCTTTTATTTATATTTTGCCCATATATTTAGCAAAATATGTAAATTTTATCTATTATTTAACTATTAAACGTATACTTTTCTAAAAAATCTATGCTATAATGAATTAGACAGTACAGGAGGTGAAACAATGAAAAAGTCTGAAATGATGGAAGCTATTGCAAGTACAACAGGTTTAAGCAAATCTGATGTTGAAAAAGTTTTCTCTGCAACATTTGATTTATTTAAAGATGAACTTGTAAAAGGAAATAAAGTATCTGTAGCAGGATTTGGTGTATTCAAAATTTCTGAACGTGCTGCTCGTGATGGACGTAATCCACAAACTGGTGAAACAATCCATATCGCAGCTAGCAAAAATGTTGGATTCAAAGCTGGAACTGCTTTAAAAGAGGCTGTTAATAAATAATAGTTCTAAGACCTTACTTTGTGTAAGGTTTTTTTGTGGTCAAAATAATTTACTTACATAGAAAAAACACTATATGCAGATTTAACGTTACATAGTGTCTTTATATTACATTCTTGAAAACATAATTGATAATATTGGTATTAAAAGGCTAAGTGAAATAATAATGAACGGTAGAACAAATCTAGTAACAAATGCTGACTTATTATTATCATCACCCAAATTTTGATAAAGAGCTCCATAAGGAGTAGATTTAACCAATCCTCTTCCTCTACCGCCTTCATTTTCTAGACTTCTATTAATCTTTTCTATTTCATTTTTATTTCTAGCATCACAGTAATCACTATAATAGAAGTTATTTTTTTCAACTAAATTTCTCCGATAATAAGGAACATCTTCACTAGGTAAGAGCATTGATATCTCCTTAAAATTCTCTTTTAAAAAATCTGGTTTCAAATAAGGATACGTCGAGGTATAAATTGCCACTTCTAAAAGAGCTAAATTAAACATATTTTGATGTATCTCATTAGTAGCTTCAGAAGATAGCGTAGTTATATTTTGATAATCTACCCCTAAAGTTTTATCTTGTTCTTTATAAAGTACTATTTCTGCAGGATTAAAAGAATACACTTGATAATTATTTTCATGTATATACTTTAGTGTCTTATCCATTATGTAAAAGGTCTGTTGATATTCTTTCGTATCATGATAAGAATCCATATAATCTTTTAATAATACTTTCACATACACTCACCCTAGTTTAATAATAACCTATTCAAACTGTTTTTTCAATTCTTGTTTCAAATTTTTCCTAAGTTTTTCTACTATTTTACCAACACTTACAGTTGATATTCCTAAAAGTGTACCAATTTCTACATATTTAAAACCATTAAATCTTAATTCAAATACTTTTCTTTCATAACCTTCTAAATCATACATATATTCCTTAATGAAATCAAATAATTCTTTTTCTTCAGAAAGTTTACAAGGATCATTATCCCATTTTACTTCTTCTGTAATATAATCATTAATTTCATAAGAGGTTATGTCTTGTGTTTGATCATAAAATAACTGATTCTTTTTAGCTAGCAATCCTCTTTTATATAATGAAAATTCTCTATTAAGGCATACTAAGAAATAAGTATAGAAAACAGCTTTTTGATTTTGATTATAATTTCTAGCTGCTCTTAATAAAGTATCATTTGCTAAAGCAACTAATTCATCAAAGGAAAAAGAAGGAATATTGTAAGAATTACCTTGATAGTATTCCTTTGCTTTTTCATAGATTAATGGTGCATATTTTCTTTTAAGAATATCTTTAGCAACCTCATCTTCTTCACTTATTAGATAAAGGAGTTCGTAATCGTTATAGTATTTCATAAATACCTACTTTCTATTTCGAACTACCTCATACATCATTATACCAGCTGCCACAGAAGCATTTAGACTTTCTACTTTTGGAGCTAAAGGAATAGTTGCCAAAAAATCACAATTATCTTTTACTAACTTACTCATTCCTTTACCTTCATTTCCAATAACTAGTGCTATTTTTCCAGTATAATCTATACTACGATAATCGCTTCCAGTCATATCGGTTCCCACTATCCAAAAACCTTCTTTTTTAAGCTCATCCATAGTATTTTTTAGATTAGTAACTTGTACTACATCAATATCAAAAATTGTTCCGACACTAGTTTTAACGACAGTACTTGTAACTCCTACTCCTCTATCTTTAGGAATTATAATTCCATCAAAACCAGCTGCTTTTGCTGTTCTTATGATAGCACCAAAGTTATGTGGATCTTCTAAGTGATCTAGAATAACAACTGAACTAGGATTTTTCTTCAAAAAGTCCCATAATGAACTATATGAGTAGTCCATGTCAATCATTATACCCTGATGTAGTCCTTTTGCCAAAAAGTCAATTTCGCATTTTCGGGCATAAACTACCCTGAATTTGGCATTTTCAGGGAGCAAATTGGCAAATTTGGCCCTCATACTATCCTGAATTACGATTTTTCGGACTTTTTTGCACAAATTTTTATTTTTTAAAATAGCTTCTGCTACATTATAACCATATACTATCATAATTACTCCATTTCTACTTGTTCCATTAGTTGTTTTATCTTATCATTATCACCTTTTAAATATAAATATCCTATCACTGCTTCAAATGCGGTAGCAAAATGATAAGTAGCTAAATCACAGCCTTTTGGTGGTTTATGACCTTTAGTATTTCTTGCTCTTCTAATGATATCTAACTCTTCATCATTAAAAAAATTATTTTTTATTAACTTTTCAAGAATATTAGCCTGACTTTTTGCAGTAACATAAAAAAGAGAGGCTTGTTGAAGCTTTCCAATAGTTGGAATATTTTGCTTTACTAAGTAAAGTCTAATATAAGTTTCATAAACACTGTCTCCTAAATAAGCAAGAACCAAAGGATTTATTTCATTTAAGTTCATATTATTACTCCTCATCATTTATTAGAATATTAATTATTTTTTGAACTGAAGACGTTAGATTAAAAACTAAAGAAGCGACAGATAAATTAATAATAGATGATAGCATCTTATTCAAAGATTCTTTTTCTTTTATATCAATTATTTCATCATCTCTAAGTTCCATTATAATCGAACGAGTTAATTCATTTTCTTTTAAAAATAGCAAGAGATTTGCAACAAAAGCAAAAACAAGAAGATAAATTCCAATCCAAATTAGATTGTCTATTTCAAAACTAAGTCCTAACACAATAATTGAATAACCAAATAATATTGTGTATTTCAAGAAAGATGATAAATTTTCTAAAAATCTAATTAAATACTTATTTTCACTTTTCTTAATAAAGGAATATGTTGTATAAGAACTAACAACTGTATCATATAATGATTTACCATTATATACATCTTCTGATAAATAAATAGTATCAGGAGTGAAAAAGTATCTTTCTTTTCCAGAGATTTTTTCTAGTTTAATATCTTTAAGATTATATTTTTTTAGTAAAATAGTTGCTATCTCTCCACCAGTTTTTCCCAATGAAGTATTAATTTTTTTATATTTAGCATGTCTTACATAATATACAATTGATAATATTGAAGAAATTAGTATTGCAATTACTACTAACAACAAACCTAGAATTTTATATACTTCCATCTAAACCTACTTTCTTTCAAAAGTTGTACCATCTCGCCCATCTTTTAAAATAATACCCTTTTCTAATAATTCATTACGAATTTCATCGGCTTTTTGATAATTTTTTTCACTTTTAGCTTTCGCTCTCTCTGCTATTTTTTCTTTTATCCATTCTTCATCTTCTTCACTATTTGTTTCTTTATTTAATAAATCTAAAGATAAAACTTTATCAAATTCTTCGACTAAGAATAATTTACTCTTATCTGATAATTCATCATCCTTTAAAACATCATAAAGTAATGTAATCATATTGGAAGAGTTTAAGTCGTTATTGATTTCGTCTTTAAATTTAATGATATACATATCTACCTTGCCATTATCAATTTCACCCTCATCTTTAAGACTTGCTACTTTTCTTTTCAATTTCAAGTAAGCATTTTCGGCTCCATCTAAAATATCATAACTAAATGTTAACTGATTATGATAATAAGAATTTAGACATAAATATCTATAACTTAAAGGATTATAGCCTTTTTCTTCTAATAAAGATACGGTTAGAAATTCACCACGTGATTTACTCATTTTTCCGCCCTTATCATTTAAAAAGCCCATATGAACCCAAAAATCACACCAAGAATGACCAAGATAAGCCTCACTTTGAGCAATTTCATTAGTATGATGAGGGAAAACTGCATCTTCAGCACCACAGTGAATATCTAAATAATCACCAAGTTCTTCAATTGAAATACCAGAACATTCTATATGCCATCCAGGATAGCCTTCTCCCCAAGGTGAATCCCATTTCAATTCTTGATTATTAAACTTAGAATTAGTAAACCATAAACCAAAGTCAAAAGGATTTCTCTTAGCTTCATCTTGTTCTATATCATTTCTTACTGCTACTAAAAGTTCATCTTTATTTCTACCAGATAATTCATAATATTTTGGAAATTTTGAAGTATCGTAGTAAATATTACCATTTGAGATATAAGCATAATCATCTTTTAATAATTTTTCTATCATTTTAATATAGGTAGGTATGTGAGCAGTGGCTGGTGTTACTACGTCAGGTTTTCTAATTCCTAGTTTTTTACAGTCATCAAAAAAACAATCTGTATAATACTTAGCTATTTCCATTGATGATTTGTGTTCTCTTTTAGCTGCTACTGCCATCTTGTCTTCACCTGTATCACCATCACCAACTAAATGACCAACATCTGTTATATTCATTACTCTTTGAACATCATAACCTAAAAATTTTAAACCTTTTTCTAAGATATCTTCCGAAATATAGGTTCTTAAATTTCCAATATGTGCATAATGATAAACAGTAGGTCCACAAGTATACATCTTTATAGTGTTACCATTCTTAGGTTTTAATTCTTCTACTTGTCTAGTTCTAGTATTGTATAATTTCATACTTATCCCTCACTTTTCTTCTATATAAATTATCATAAATACATACTTTTTTCAAGATTTAGAAAAGAGCAGCTATTGCTAACTGCTCTATAATTATTCGGCTTCTATTAAACCATATCCACCATTTTTTCTTTTATAAACTACTGCTTCTTTTGAAGTATCTATATTTTTAAATAAGTAGAATTGATGTCCTATAAGTTCCATTTGAAGTATTGCTTCTTCTTCATCCATCGGTTTAACTTCTACTTGTTTTCTTTTGATTATTTTATTTTCTTTATCTTCAGCTTCTTCTATAATATCAATCATTTTAAAATCAATTCTTGATTTTTCCTCACGAGCTTTAAGTCTTGTTTTATTTTTTCTTATTTGTCGTTCCATTATATCGATAGCTTTATCTACAGCTGCGTAAAAATCATCTTGTGTTTCTTCAGAACGAATAATATAGTTGTGAAGTGGAATAGTTATCTCCACAGTTTGACGATGAGAAGATACTCTAACTACAACAGTTGCTCTTACTTCATCACTATTTTCAAGATACTTGTCTAGTCGTTTTAATTTCTCCTCAATATAATCTTTCATTGCTTTAGTAACTTCAATTTTGTCACCACGGATAATTATTTCCATATTATCACTCTCCTTATCTGTAGTATAGCATAATTGTAGTAAAAAAAGAAGAGAGTTTGTTGTCAAAAATTATGGGATAATTACCGTTAAATTATGAAAATTTCTAGCAAAAGAAAACCAACTATTTTACAATAGCTGGTTCCTTAACAGGCGTTACATCAACGGCTTGGTATCCTTTACTAGTTTCAAGTAAAGTAAACTCCACATATTGACCCTCCGATAAAGTCTTATAACCTGTGATGTTAATGGTTGAATAGTGAACGAAGATGTCTTCATTTTCTTTATATTCAATAAATCCATATCCTTTCTCATTATTAAACCATTTTACTTTGCCTATCATGCGGCTCACCTCCATAAATTATTACACCAATTAATTAAGTTGGCTTAACTCCGACTTCTTAAAACGATGTAACTGTATCTTATCATATTTTTTAGTGATATTGATTTTTTTACCGTAAATGGTATTTTTGTCACCTTAAATGGTAAATTTTACCGCATATTTAGATACTTTTTCGCCTTTTCGACAAATTTTGCAGCATAAACTGACCAATTTCAGAAATAGGAAATTTTTATTGTATGATGGTTACAACAAGAGAGGTATAAAGATGAAAGAAAAGTTTTTAAATGGTTGTATATCTTTTGTTAAAAATAACAATATAGAAATACAAGAAGAAGAACTGCGATATGGGCTTGAAGGAATTTAT
>JAQXHT010000107.1 GCA_029007415.1 bacterium | reverse complement strand
TTTATCTAAAACCCATAATATCTGGGTTCTAGTTATATCACCTAAAAGTTTAAATACTTCTGAAAGTCTTTCTAATTCTTCTCTTTCTGGTTTACTCTTTAAAGCTTTATTAACCGCATCCTTATGAATAATATTACAATCACATTCATTTATATTTTCCATATATTACCTCATTATAGTTAGATATATCTTCAACTTACTACTCCAACATTATAGTTGAATATCTATTCAACTGTCAAGAAGTATTATAAAAAGCCATACATTATATGACTTTCTATCCTAGTAATGGGGCCATTTGATAAGAGAACATTTTTTATTTGGCCCCATTTATTAATTATTAGTATCTATAACATACGGATCATTAGAAGTGCCTATTCCTCCTGTTATTTTAACATCTGATTTTAAATTTATGACAGGAATAGCACCAATATGGTCTTCCAATCGCCAAACATTTATCTCTCCATTTTTTTTCACTCCAAACATCGTAGCAGTTTTTTGAGTAGTATTATAATTTGAAGGAGTCATTGAATAATATTCACCAACAACCCATGCATAGCCATTAATCTTGCTTTTTGAAAGACCAGCAAAAATTAATTCATCATACGTTATTAAACCAATCGGATATGTTAAAACTTTATTACCCAAACTAGAATTGCCAGTAGTATATAAATCCCTAGATAAATCTTTACAGCTAAATTTGGCTATATTCATAGAATATCTTTCGTAACCACCAAAAGTAGTTGGAAAATCTGTACTAATACCGTCACCATGATACAATGTTCTATCACCACAAAATCCAACAAATTTATTTAGAAATATTTCATAATTTTTATTTAAAATATTAAGTTTATACCAACTATCTACTTTTAATTTTATATTTGAATCATTAATATTTGTATAAGCCTCATTATAACTAGTACTTTCTTCATTCCCATACATATAACCAACATTCCACGGTATTTCTTTCCTATCATTAAAATAAGTAGTTTCTAAATTTATTGACTGTTTCTTACCAGGATTAGTCCCATTATATAAAAGTCTTATCGAACCATCACCATTAATTCTAATTATTTGCCAGTAAAAACCCGCAAAATAAACATTATTATTTTTAATATTACCACGATAATAATATGTTTTTCCATAATCATCAGTATCTTGGTATAATCCTTTATCAGAACTATCAATTTCTAATTGTTCTGATTCCATTATCTGCAAGCCTAAATTATATGTTATACCATCATACTCTACATTATTCCAAGTTGCTTTTGAATTAATTTTAGTGGCGCCTTTTACTTCATAAATTTTTCTACCAACAGTAGCTATAGACGAAAACAACTTTTTTGTTGAATTTCTATAACCTACAAGTTCTGAACCAAAATAATAATGAATATTACCATTATAATCTATCGTCGTTGGATCAACATAAACAGGATCAGATAATGTGTAATATGCCGTTTCATCATCAAATAATAACTTAGTAAAAAGTTTCAGTTTTGTATCATTTTCAGTTAATTCACTTGTTTGATCATCACTTTTAATTGCTTTCAAAGCAGGTTTTATCACAGTTTGATTAGTAGTGCTCCCTGTTTTTTCTATCCATTTAATCGCTGGGGCTGTTTTACTTAAATCAGGTTCTCCTTTGGCTTCAATTTTCTTTATAGCATCTGCTGGCGTCGTTTGATACTCATTAGCTAAGATAGCATCATGCAAAGTATCATAACCAGCATCTTTAGGATTCCAACTACTAGGTGTTGCAGATATAACTATTTTAGATTTAAATATTTTATTCATAGCTTCCGTATCTTCGACATCTTTATCCATCCAGAATCTAACTGTATAATCTGCAGAATCATTATATGCTAAAGTGCCTTTAGCCAGTATTCTTGATTCTGTACTACCTGTTATTACCGTATTGGTAGATTCATAATTAGTAAGCAACTTTATTTCTTCATTATTAATCATTACATCTAAATACTTACTATTTAAAGTAGTACCTTCTAACATTTCCATATTAACAGTATATCCTGCTAACATATCACAAGTATTAGTTATCGTAAAAGAATAAGGTGTTAATTTTCTACCCTCTTCATCACTTATAGGATACATATTATCTAAACTAATAGCATTCTTTTCATTAGTAAATTCTAAATTAAAACATTTACTTGCTACTATATTATTATTTTCTTGGATTTTATTTAATAAATAATAACCATAACTTAATCCAATAGTTATAGTTAATATACATAATATACTTATTACTAATACTTTAATCTTTTTACTTTTTATCATTCTTATCAAAATCCTTACTACTTTATTATTACCAATTTTTTAAAAATAATTACTAAATTAGTGTAACACCCAATAACCACTAGTCCGTATTTTCGGCTTCATAGAGTATCTAATTCTATGAAAAAATCTGGATTTAATAGTATACCCCTCCAATACCGGTATTATGCACTTGAAAAAGACTTGTTTATTTAATAAACTATATAATAGACAAGTCTTTTTTAATGCTATAACATGTATATAACAATTAAAAATTATCATACTATAACTGATT
>JAQXHT010000106.1 GCA_029007415.1 bacterium | reverse complement strand
TTCTGTTGACATAGTAACTTCCTCCCTTCGCCTATATCTAGTATAGACTTGCTCCGTGCGAATAACCCGATTTCCATTGTCAACTTAACCTGGCGTATCGGCAACCTCTCACATCTAAGCAGTCACACGTATTTAATTTTAGCATACTATTTTAAGAAAAACAAGCTATTTTTGTTGATAAATTTCAAAAAATTTTCGAAGAAATGTGTAAAACAAAAAAACTAATTATTAATAGTAAGAAATTCTAAATCTTTTAACTTCTTTTTTCTTTCTTTAATAGTAGATTCTCAATAATTAGCCATTTCAAGTATATAAAAGTAACTAAGTTTAAAATTATTTATCATGTACCTATAATATATTTTTTCCTTTTACCTCATTAAATATATGTGACTAATTATAAATATTCTTCACCATAAATGTTATTTGAAATTTAATATTTAATATTTATTAGGAAAACTACTAATATTTTTTCATATATTACAAAGCATTGCCGGCAGATTTAGCAATAATAAATTCTCTAGGTACCTCATTCATCGACTATAAACTGTTCTTACCAAACAAAAAAGTAGTAATGCTAAAATTTAAAGACATCCTTTAATACTACTATCCTAAATTTTCATTCACTACTATTCCTCCGTATTTTTACAAAGAATACTCTTATTTTCAATTCTTATGTTTGCAATAGAACATAGTTAAATGAAAATTCAAGAGTACTATCAACTATTACTACTTTTATTTTTGATACTGTTGCTGTAACAGCTAGATACATTTACATTGTAGTTGACACTACTAGACAAATCGTTGAAATTCACGCTATCATTAGAATAGACATTGCATCATGATAACACTCAATATTTTAATCAAAGTATATTTTACCATCCCCACGACTCTATATCACCACTGCTATTACCACAGTAAGCATAACCAGTTGAATTCACATAACAACCGATACCCTGAGAAAAGTTATAGCAATTCATGCTGCCTTTTGAATATACACTACAAGAAAATGTGCCATCATTACAGTTAATATATTCATTTCCTGTATCAGCATTTTTTATCGTACAAACACTCGCCTCGAAAACACTTTTAATGTGAGATGATTCTTCATTATAAGAATTATTCTTAAAACAATCTAGTATATTATTTTTATAAATACAAACTGATTTTTGTGTACCATATAACTGATTAAAAATACTATACCCATTTTCTGATATTACATCTTGAAAATTTGTTTTATCTGCTTCTGTTGGATTTCCAAATGCATAGTACTTAACCAAATTACTAGTATTCTGCACTAGTATTTTACTTTGATACATTTTTCCCTGTTCATTATTTGTTGCTTCAGAACTTAACCATATATAAAGAGTATAAGTAACACTTTGTCCAACATCAAGTGTTGAACTGGTCAATACTATTTTACCTGAACCTAAATCAGCGATAGTCTTAATGCCTGAATCATAACCGTTACTACCAGTCAATTTATATTTTAATAAAGAAGTATCTAAGGTTGTCGTTGATGTATCTTCTTCATTATATACAGTATAATAATCTTTTATATTACCTGTATTTTTAATGGTAAAGGTATAAGGAGTAGTTTGTAGTCCAACAGTATCACTCATTGGTACAGTATTTTCAAGTTTTATAGCATTACCCTCTTCAAAAGTAGCATTTAGCGTTCCTGTTTGAACAGTTACCTTCTTTGTACCTACTAACGTTTTTGTGAATAAAGCATAACTACTTCCTATTAAAGTTACTATCGCTATCATAATTAATACTATAACTAATGCTATCTGACTTTCCCTTGTTTGCATAAACATTCCTCTCCATAATACTTAATAATTAGTATTATCTAGAATAATTACTTTTATACTATTTTACTAAAATATCAATATTTTTGACATTTTAATCGTATCAGAATATTTAACTTTTTATAACAAGAAAAAATTGCTAATTAATCAGTATTTATTTTTACTTTTACTAGCAAATCTAACACTATCTCGACCAAATCTACTAATTATATCATCCATTACTTCTTCCATCTTATTGGTTTCTACCTTTTCAGTATTATCAAAGATTGACATTTGTTCTTTTCGTTCAGAAGTTAAATCAGCTAACCTTACACCTATATTTCTGATAGGGTCTTCTTTCCAACTTCGCTCAAATAAAGTAATTACCAAATTATATATATCATTTGTAGAACTAGTCGGATTATCTATAGTCATCTGATGAGAATAATTTTTAAATAAAAAATTTCTATAAGTAATCGCTACAGTTTTAGCATAAAGCTTTTTTCTTCTAAGTTCGAATGAAACACTTTCTACTTCATCAAATAGTATTTTTTCTAATTCTTCTTTCTTTGTATAATCATATGGTAAGGTCTTAGAAATACTAATACACTTATTTTTATCTCTTTTTGAAACTACTTTACTATTATCAATACCTCTTGAAGCTTCTAGAAAATATTCACCTTGTTTTTTAAAGTGCTTTACAAGTAATTGCTTGGGACACTTAGCTAAATCACCAATTGTTCTTATACCAAGACTTTCTAACTTTCTAGCTGAACTTCTTCCTAACATAAATAAATCACTAACTGGAAGAGGCCACATCTTAGTTTCTATTTCGTTCATAAAAAGAGTATGTACTTTATCTGGTTTTTCAAAATCACTTGCCATTTTAGCGCATAATTTGTTCTCTCCTATTCCAACATTAACAGTAAAACCAAACTTTTCTTTAATTTCATCTTTAATTTTATGTGCTAATTTAACATAATCAGTACCATATAACAAAGTTGTTCCTGTCATGTCTAAGAAACACTCATCTACTGAATACTGCTCAATGTCAGGTGTGTAAGTAGCTAAGTAGTTATATAGCTTTTTCGATTGTTCCAGGTAAAGAGCATGATTAGGAGGAAAAACTTCTATCCATTTACATTTTTTTCTAGCACTATATAATGTCTCTGCTGTTACTATTCCATAATTTTTAGCAACTGGACTTTTAGCTAAAACTATTCCATGTCTTAATTTTTCATCCCCAGCAATCACAGCAGGTATTTTTCTTATATCTTTTTTATAACCATTCTCTAAAAGGTTAACAGCTGTCCAAGATAAAAAAGCATTATTAACATCTATATGAAAAATAATTCTCATCATAATACCTCCCAAATGTGACTATATTATATAATACAGCTGTTCTATTATCAAGAGAAAAAAATAACCAATTTCTGGTTACTTTCTATTCATTACTTTCACAAATTTTTTACTTTTATTTACTACATCACTATCGATTTCACTACTAGCTAAGTAATCTAGATAAAGACAAACAATTGCGCCATATCTTTCTTTACATCTAACTTTTTCTTTTTCAACAATAACATTTTTATCATTAAAATATTCTGCTTTTGTTTCTTTAATTTTTCTACAAGAAAGACACTGACAATCAAAGTACATCTCACCATTAATAACAGTTGTATCTAGTAAATACCAAACAAGATGTTTGCAAGTCTGCTACTTTTCTAAAATAAAATTAACATTTTTACTTACCATAAAACCCCTATAAATATTAAATTAATTTATTTCCTGTCATCTCTGTTGGTATATCTAGTCCCATATAATCTAGAATAGTTGGAGCAATATCTCCTAACTTACCACTTTCGATATTTTTAATATTATTATCAGTAATAATAAATGGTACAGGTGAAGTTGTGTGTGAAGTAATTATTTCATCCTTATCATCAACCATTATTTCAGAGTTACCATGATCAGCTGTTACAAACATGGTAAAGCCTTTTTCTAACGAAGCATCATATAATCTTTTGACATTTTCATCTACTGCTCTAACAGCTTCTTCTACTTTATTAAATTTACCAGTATGACCAACCATATCACAATTAGCAAAATTTAAAATAATTAAATCATAATTATCCATTACTTCAATTAATTTATCTGCTACTTCATAAGCACTCATCTTTGGATATAAATCATAAGTTGCTACATCTTTACGAGGTACAATTATTTTATCAGTATTTGGTAATTCTTTTTCTTCACCACCGTCAAAGAAATAAGTAACATGTGGATATTTACTAGCTTCGGCTATTCTTAATACTTTAAGTCCTTTTGAAGCAGCATATTCTCCTAAGGTATTAGTAAGATGCATTGGTGGAAATGCTGGTGTTGAAATAACTGTATGCTCAGGTGTCATCATTGTAACTAATTTAGTATTTTTAAAATCAACACGTTCAAATTCTTTAAACTCTTTATTAGTTATAGCAGTAAATAACTGAGTAATACGGTCTGGTCTAAAGTTTACCATTACCATACCATCATTTTCTTTTAAGTTTCCTTCATCCATTAATCTTGCAGGAACAATAAACTCATCCATTATGCCCTTTTCATAAGAAGCATTAATATATTCTTTATAAGATGATATTTTTTCTCCTTTATTATGTACTAATAAGTCATAATATTCTTTAGTTAAATTCCACATTCTTTCTCTATCCATAGAATAATACCTTCCTGATACATCACGAAGTTTACCAATACCTAGTTCTTTTAGCTTATTATCTAATTCATCCAAATAAGTTAAAGCTATATTAGGTAGAGTATCACGTCCATCTAAGAAAGCATGTACATAAACATTAGAAAAGTCTTCTTTTTTACATAAATCTAGCATAGCAAATAAATGATTTATATGTGAATGAATACCACCATCACTAAGTAAACAGAATAGATGTAAATCTGACTTATTTTTCTTACAATGATTAATAACATCAAGAAGAACTTCATTCTTGAAGAAACTTCCATCTTCAATAGCATGATTTATTTGCATAAGTGGTTGGTCAACAACACGACCAGCTCCAATATTTAAGTGTCCTACTTCACTGTTTCCCATTTGCCCTTTAGGAAGTCCTACTTCTTCACCACTTGCTTGTAAAGTAGTATGTGGATATTCTTTCCATAAAGAGATAATATTTTCTGGATTAGCTGCAATTACTGCATTTCCTTTTTTTTCTTCACGATAACCAAAGCCATCTATGATTGTTAATAATACTTTTTTCAATTTATATCCTTCTTTCTAATATATTTGTTCATTTAAACAAAATACTGCATAAATAGGTAAATAGTAAACACCTTTTTTTAGTGAAAAATTATTTTCTGTAATTCGATAAGCATCTGTCACCACATATTTTTTCATAAATACTGACAGACTCTTAGACTTAGAACCTTGTTTTACTATTTCAATAGGAATTACTTTTCCCATTCTATTTTGAATAATAAAGTTAACTTCTGCTTTTCCTTCCGATTGATAATAGTAAAGAGAATAGCCTGCTTCAAATAAGGTATGGGCTATATGATTTTCAAAAAGAGCATACTTTAAATCTGTCTTTTCTTGCAATTGTTTTTTGGTTAAATGATACTTACCAGATAATATTCCATCATCAGGATAGTATAGTTTAAAACTATCTAGTTCACGGCAACTTGATAAAGGAGATTTTATTGTTCTTATTTTATAACTACGGTAAAGTAATTGATTACTAACTAAATATTTTATAACATTTTCATATTCTTTAGCTCTTCTTCCATAACCTAAAACTCCATATTGAAATTTTTTATTTTCTTTTTCTAACTGACTAGGAATACTATCTAAGACTTCTAAACCTCTTGGAATATCTATCAAGTTATCACATTCAGTTAGAAAAGTTCTAAGTATTTCAGAAATCTTTTCTTTAACACTTTCATAGTAACCTCTACTAATGTTTTGAAATGATTCTTTAACAACTTCTGGAAAACCACCTGTTAATAAATAATCATAAAACAAGTCCATTATCTTAGCATGTTTAGAACAAGCTTTTTTATTTTGATATGATTTTCTAATAAGGTCTGCTAAGTCTTTTTCATCTCTTGCCCATAAGTATTCTTCAAAGTCCATTTCCGTCATAAATTTGTATTGTAGTTCTTCACTACTAAATTTAACTAAATTCTCTCTCCTTGAAGTTATGGCAATTACGTGATAATCATTTCTATCAAAACCAAATAATTTTATACTTTTAATTATTTCTTCATCTTCTACATTATCAAAAATTATTAGTGTATCATTTTTTTCAATAGAAACATCTGCTAAGTCTGCTAAAACAGTTACTAATTTAGCAATCGAACGTTCTTTTTTTAAAACTTTCAATAATTCTTCATTATGTAAGGTATTAAAATAAGCAATATTTTTATAATTTTTTCTTCCAAATTCTAGAACCGTGTATGTCTTTCCAACTTGTTTTAGTCCAAATAAAAGAAGAGGTTTTCTTACCTTATCTTCCTTCCATCTTTGAAAGAATTTTTCTATTTTTCGTTCCATAAATTGTACTCACCTCACATATTTAATACAGATTAAGTATAGTTTATTAGATTTTCAAAGTCAATATAGAATATCATTAAAAATGACAATTTCTTTATCATTCAAAATATTTCTATAATTAATATTTTACATTTTGGCTAGTTTTGTATAATTAAAAACAGACAACTCCTCATTATCTGCTTTTTATTATCTTTAATATTATTAATTCTTAACTGGATCTTGGTGAAATTCTAATCTAAGTTTATCAGCTACCGTAACAATAAATTCTGAATTTGTCGGTTTGGCCTTATCTATATCTACACTATGACCAAATATCTCCTCCATTAGTTGCCAATTTCCTCTATTCCAACTAACTTCTATCGCATGTCTTATTGCTCTTTCAACTCTTGATACAGTTGTATCATATTTAGCAGCTATATCTGGATATAATTCCTTAGTTATTCCACCGATTACGTCAGGGTGATCAAACAAAACTGTTATACCTTCTCTTATATATTGATATCCTTTTATATGAGAGGGAACACCAAGTTCATGGAGAATATCAGTAATTGATATTTGTAAATTATTATATCGCATATCAAATACCTTTCCATCATATTTTGCTTTATGTCCACACTCAACTATTCTTTTTTCAAGTTCGGTTAATTCAAATGGTTTTAGAATAAAATAACTTATTCCAAGTTCACTAGCCTCTCTTATTACATTTTGTGCATTAAAAGAAGTTAAAACTATTACACTTTTATGAAGATTTCTTTCTTTGAGTTCTCTTAATACTTGTAACCCATCTTTATTAGGCATTATCAAGTCAAGTAGAATTACATCATACTCATCTTCTTTATTCAAGATTATGTCTAAGCCTTCAACTCCGTCATTAGCAGTTAAATTAATAGCAACAGTTTCACTATTACTAAAATACTCCTTTACCATTTTGATCAATTCAAAGTTATCATCAATCATTAACACGTTGGTTTTTTCCATAAGTTCTCCTTCCATATACTACCACGCATCAATACTACCCTATGCATTTTAATTATATAACATTAAGGAAAAAAATGGTAGAGCAAAAAATAGGAGATTTTGTCGACCGTTAATTAAAGATGAGTTTTACAAAAGCTGTAATAGCTTCATCATTAATTTTACTTTCAAAATTTAAACTTTGAATCATTGCAGAATATTCAACTTTTTCTTTCAGCAGTTTTGCTAGTTCAGTTGTATAGTATCTGGGTACATAACCTAAATGATAGTTACGTCCATTCTTATGCAAAATAACCTTAATAGCATTTGTATCAAATTTGTTCTCTGGCTCTAATTCTAATAATAATTTATCATTTATTGCAATTAAATCCTTACATTTTTTCACATCATCACAATACCTAGTACCTGCTACATCAAATTCAACTTTAGTAGAATCAAAAGCTGGAACAAATTCATAATTATCTGTTAATAATCTACCTTTAGTAGCTTTTAAAATATCAAATTTAGTAGAATTTTTTTCTAAATTATAAGAATTTAAAATAGCTAAATAATCAGGTCTAGCAGGATTTGGTAATCTTGTTTCAATATTTGCAAACAAATCATCACTTATATAAGTCTTATTAATATCCTCAAATCCAGGAAAATATTTAAACCCAACAGCCAATGCATCATTTAGTTCTGGATTAACATATTTAAAAGTATATTTATCATCATAACTTAAAATTCCAATTTTATATCTTCTTCTACTTGTTGGCTCTTTCCAAATTAACCACAGTTCTTTTGTCATTTTTTTACCCCATTCAAACTATCTCTAAAAGCCTATTTCTTCTTTTCTTTAATACTGTATTATATAAGCTTTATGTACATCCGTCAATAAATCGTCCGGTATTTTGTTAACAATATTTTCAATATTCTTATCAGTTAGTTTATTCAAATTGTGAATTTCCTGCTGCACAATATTATGATATTTATCATTCAAATATTCAATCAATTCAAAATGTTTATATTTTTTTATATTATCCTCTTTATATATTAAAGTATGACTTCTATTTATATATGCATCAAAATCTTTTAAACTACTACTGAATTTTTCTAAGTAAATAGGACTTTTTAAATTTCTTTAATAAATTAACCCCATTATCATAAAGTGGAGAATATTTATATTGATTGTTAGTCTTTGTTATTCCCCAATTTTCTTCATGCCTATCTTGTTCACCAATCAAAGCATCAAAAATCATTGTTCTTATAAAACCAGCAAATAATTTTGAGTCTATATTATCAAGTGTTCTTTTTATATTTGACACGGTATATGTTTGCGCTCTATTCTTTTCATTAATATTTAAATATGAAGCTGCATCCATATGTTCATCATTTCCTACATTTACAAACAGGTAATTTAGAACACCTAAAGTTCCATCTTCATCTCGAGCTAACTCTATTTTTGCACAATCATAGTCAAGAACTTTAGCTATTTCATAACTCATTTTTTCGCACACAAGCTTCACTATTAAATTCTCCATCTTTTTCATACTTAAAGAAAGCCATTGATTTTGTTTTTTTATCAATAGCAAGTCGTTTTGCTCTTGTTCCTTTCAAAGTTGAAGAATCTAAAAAAAATTGAAAATCCTTATCAGGAGTTTTAATTAAATATTTGTTCATTACATCACCAATTATTACAATATTATATTTGTTTTAAGATTTCTTTTATTTCTTCTATATCAAGACTAGCCTTTCCAAGTAAAATACCAGCTAGATAAGGTATCTCTTTAAAAACTGTTATATTTTCTTTGGAAACACTACCTCCATAAAACAATGGATAATTATATTTATTATGTAAAAACTCAAAAACAGACATTAATTTATCTTTATCTGGAACAATACCTGTTCCAATAGAATAACACGGTTCATAGGAAATATATAGTTCATCAAAAGATAAATCAGAAAGTAAATAATCTAAATCATTAGAAAGAACTTCTATAGTATTCTCATCTTTTTCTTCACCGACACAAAGAATTGGTATTAAATTATTCTCTTTCGCCCTTTTTAACTTTTCTTTAACATCAACTAATGTCTCATTTTTGAAATGTCTTCGCTCACTATGATTAATAAAAACATATTTAACACCTAAAGACTTTAAAGCTTCTCCTGATACTTCTCCCGTATAACTACCCATTTTATAACTACTAATATCTTGACTACCAAGTGTAACATTTTTAAATATTGGTAAGTAACAAGTACTAGGACATACTATCAAATTATCATCTGGAAAGAAATCTTTTATCTTATTATAATAATCAATTATTTCAGTATAAGTTAAATTACTTTTATGATTTAAGACTACCTTCATCTACACTACCATCCTTTTTACCAAGAAGTTTTTTTACTGTATTATGAACCATATTAGAAAAATCTTTTTTATTATTAAAATTCTCAATCGCTACTTTGTAAACTTCTAAAACATTATCTGCAAAAGAACTTAAAGAATATTGCTTAATCGAACCCTTAGTATGTCTCATTAGTGAGTTATATTCTTTTTTATCCGTTGCTAATTCAAACATTTTACCAGCACAAGTTTCTATATCACTAAAGAACATTCCATTAAGTTTATTAACAACCATTGTATGAAAAGCTTCATCTTCAATACATAAGACAGGTTTTTCGGCTGCTAAAGCTTCTATCACAGTTAAGCCTTGTGTTTCTGTAACTGATGCTGTTACAAAGGCTTGACACATATGATAATAAAGTGGCATATCACTCCAAGGTGCAGAACCAAAGAATTTAACTGAATCTTGAAGACCTAATTCTTTCATTTTAGTTTCATATTCATCTTTATCTGGTCCATCACCAATTAACAATAATTTTATATTACTCTTTTTACTTTTAACCTTACTCATCGCATCTAGTAAAAAGAGAATATTTTTCTCTTGAGCCATTCTTCCTACAAATAAATAAACAAAATCATTCTTCTTATAACCTAATTTTTTTCTTATTTCATTGACTTTTGGTAAATCAACATTTTCTTTATTAAACCTTGAAGAATCTATTCCTGTTGGAACAATATATATTTCTTTATTATAGTGATATTCATCCCTAAATAAGTGATAAGTTTTTATAGTAGGAACAATAAATGCATTAGCTGTATCATCACAATAAAATTTGCTTAAATACTCTACTGCTTTTTTACACCCCATATCAAAGTATTTATGATTTCTAGAAACATAATAAGTATAATCTTTATACATAGTATGATAAGTATGTACTAACGGAATATGATATTGCTTTGCAAGAAGTCTAGCAAATATTCCCATACACAATTCGGTATGAGAATGTATTACATCCAACTCCCAGGACTTTATTGTCTTGATAACTTTAACTGGATAAATACTAGCTGCCCTATAATCATAAATACCTAGTGGTAAACCTGGTACTTTTAAAATTCTTTTTTCTTCATCATAAGAATAAGTAGTAGCATCCTGTCCTACTGTTACAACATAAACGATATGTCCTTTTTCTTCCAAAGCATTTTTAAGTGTTTCAACACTAGTAGAAACACCATTTATAAATGGGGGATAACTATCAGTAAAAAGTCCTATTCTCATTATTTTTCTCCTTCCTTATGGAAACTAAATAATACTCCTCCTACTACCATTCCCAAATAATAAGTTATAAATCGCCAAACAATCATTATAGCACTAACACTACTTTTTCCTAAAAAGCCAGAAAATATTTCTAAAAAAGCATATTCTATTCCACCAGTTGCTCCAGGAATAGGAACAAAAGAACCAATTATCAAAACATAAGCACTAGCAACTAAAGAGGTAAAGAAAGACATCGAAGTATAATCATGTAGACTATAAACTAAGAATAAAGGTATTGCATAATAACAAGTTAAAGCTATTAAATTTAAAGCTATCCCAAGAACGAACAAGCCTTTCTTCTCTTTGACTTCTTTAGTACACTGATGAAAATCTTCTAATCGCTCACGCCATTTTTCTAAAAATTTATCTTGATTTTTAATAAAGTGTAACTTCTTTCCTAAATTTGTAATTAGATTTAATAAAGTATTGGTAAATTTTTGACTTGTTGCTATTAATAACATAACTACTGCTACAATAGTATTTATTAAAAAACCTAATATTATCAAACTTGTTAAAACACTTTTATAAACTACAACACCTGTAATAAAATTATAAATAACAGCAAATAAACCAAAGATAACTAATGCTAACTGATAAACAATAAAGTTTTGCATAATAACATTAGTTGCTTTCGTATAACGAAAACCATGATTTTTTAACATATATATTTCCATTGGTTGTCCACCAGTTGAAAAAGGCGTAATACCATTAAAAAACTGTGTAATAATCATATGTTGAAAAGCATCTTTAAGAGATAGTTTTTCTTTTTCATTTACCCATAAATAATTAACTAATGCATGAAAGAAAAGATATGCAAAGTAAAGAACTATTGCAATGATAACAAATTTCATATCCATAGTTGTTATGGTACTAATAACTGTCTTAAAATTATCTTTAAGCACTAGAAATAAAACAAATAGAGTTATAAGCAAAATGATAAAACTATTTCTTTTCAAATGTTTCATATTCTTATTTTTCCCTTCTCTTTATCTTCGAGTCCTAGAGTATATGAGGCAACATCTCCATCTATTCCTAAAGATATAAAACCAAGTTTTTCTAAAACGGGTTTTAATGTTTGGTCTTTAGTCATAATAGATACTTCATCAAGTCCAGCTGAAAACGCATAATCAACAGCTGCTTCTACAAAAAAGTGATTTTTTCTTGGTTCTAATGTGATAGGAAAAGAAAGAAAACCCTTCTTCAAATCTGTTTCACCATGAATGAAACAATAATCTATCACCTTTTCATTATCAAAATAAGCCAAGTAGTCTTCAAAAACAACTGGTGATAATTCCTTATTAGCTAAAATATTTTTACTAACGTTTTCTGTATCATTACGAAGACAAAAATCATTTAATGCTTCTATTTTATTCAAGTCTTTATTAGTTACTACCTCAACATATCTCTTGCCCATTTTTATTCCCCTTTTTCCTCGATATTTTCAAGTCCTGGTAAGTCTTTACCACTTAAATATTCTAATGTAGCTCCTCCACCAGTTGATACGTGATAAAATTTATCAGTTAAGGAAAGTTTACTAGCAGCAGCTACGATATCTCCTCCACCTAGTACTGTTTTTGAATTGTTAGTTACTAAAAATTTCAATAGTTTATCAGTACTTTCTGCATATGTTGGAAATTCATAAACACCTAGTGGTCCATTCCAAAAGACTGTTTTTGAATTAGTTAAGTAATTTTCAAATAGCGATAATGTTTTACTACCAATGTCTAGTCCCATTTCATGAAAATCTATTTCATTGATGTCTTTTTCTGTTCTATCAGCTGCATTTTTGTACTCTGTTGAACAAGCAATATCAACCGGTAGCACGATTTTTTCTGGATATTTTTTAAGTAGTTTCTGGCAGTATTCTAAGGAATCTGTATCTAAAATAGAATTTCCTATTTCATAGCCTTCAGCTTGTAAAAAAGTAAAAGCCATTCCACCACCAATTAATAATTTATCACATCTAGGGAGTAAGTTATCAATAACACCTATTTTATCACCAACTTTAGCACCACCCATTATAATGGTAAATGGCTGCTCTGGTTTATTTAAAATAGCTAGCTTAGCTAATTCTTCTTCAACTAAAAAACCAATACCACTTTCAAGATATTTACTTATTCCATAATTAGATGCATGTTTTCTATGAATAGTACCAAAAGCGTCATTAATAAAAATGTCACCATAACTTGCTAATTCTTTAGCAAATTCTAAGTCACAACCACTTTCTTTCTTATCATTTAAATCTTCATATCTAGTATTTTGCAATAAAATAACATCTTGCACTTTCATATTTTTAATGGCAGTTTTTACTTTATCACCAACTACTTCATCTATAAATATAACTTTTTTAGCTAATAAATCACTTAACCTATCGGCAACTACCCTTAAATTGTTTTTGATTTTGTCCTCTTCTTCTTTTATTCTTCCCAAATGACTAAGTAATATTACTTTAGCATTTTTATCTATTGCATACTGAATAGTCTTTAAACTATTCTTAATCCTTGTATCATCTATTATTTTCCCATCTTTTAAAGGAACATTAAAATCACATCTTATGATTACTTTTTTATTTTTTAGTTTAAAATCTTTTATTGTTTTTTTCATATTGCCAACTCACCCTAAGGACAGTATAACATTTTTTAAACAAGAAAAAAAGAAAAGACCAGCTTTTCTTAAAAAATTATAAACTTAAGAAATATTTAGCACATCTAACCATTTGATATGAATAACTCATCTCATTATCGTACCAAGCAATTATTTTAACTAGTTCACCATCTTCAGTTTTATTGACAGAAGTTAATAAACCATCTACTAAGGAACCATAACTCATTCCAATTACATCGCTTGAAACAATTGGGTCAGTCGTATAACCTAAAGTTTCGTTTTGATTATTTTTTAATACTTCATTAATTTCTTCTTTTGTAACTTCTTTTTTTAATTTCAAAACTAAATCAACAACTGAACCAGTTATCACAGGAACACGCATCGCCATACCAGATAATTTACCATCAAGAGAAGGAATTACTTTTCCTATTGCACTAGCTGCCCCCGTACTAGTTGGAACTATATTAGCAGCACTAGCACGACCACGTCTTGCATAAATACCTTTTTTATGAGCAACATCTAAATTCGCCTGATCATTAGTATAAGCATGAACTGTTGTCATATAACCACTTTCTATTCCAAATTCTTTTTCAATAACATTCAATACTGGTGCTAAACAGTTAGTAGTACAACTTGCTGCTGATATTATTTTATCTTCTTTAGTTAAGATATCATTATTTACATTATAAACAACTGTTTTTACATTTCCTTTAGCTGGAGCAGAAATAACTACTTTTTTAGCTCCTGCTTCTATATGAGCATTTGCTTTTTCTTCTGATGTAAATAATCCTGTACATTCATAAACTAAATCAACATTTAATTCCTTCCAAGGTAATAATGATGGGTCTTTCTCACTAAGTACTTTAATTTTTTTATCACCAACTACTAGCATATCTCCCTCAAATGTGATTTCTTCTTTTCGATAAGGACGATGCGCTGTATCATATTTTAGTAAGTAAGCTAATTGTTCAGCATCTGTTAAATCATTAATAGCAACTATTTCAAAGTCACTATCTTGATCCATTATTCTAAATATAAGTCTTCCTATTCTTCCAAAACCATTAATTGCTACTCTCATTTTCATTTTCCTTTCTACTATTAATGTCTACTAAATTTCTTTTTTTAGTCATTAACTTGTTCTTTTATTTCTGGTACAACTCTATTTTCATCTTTTTTATCTATTCCATTAGTATAAGCCACATAAGTAACTGCAATTAGTATCACAAAGAATAAACAAATAAAGAAAATTAAAGTTCCCATTCCAAATCCTTTATTATTTAATTTCATTTGAAACCTCCTAAATTATTTCAACTGGAGCAAATTTTTCTGTTATTTCTTGATATACTTGATACCAAGAATAAACTCGTATTACGTTAGTACCACTACAAGTTTGATTATAAGGAGCATCAAAAACGAAAACAGGTATAATTTTGCTAATCATATCAACATTAGTTTTTTTATCTTCTACCATTAAATCAAAGCGTCCATTTATACACTTTTCTTTTTTATTAGTAGTACCTGTTATTATTCCATCGTATTCAATATTATATTTGTTTAACCAATGTTTTACGTAAAAATCACTCATTCCGTTATATTGATTAGTTAAATATTGATTATCTCTTGCCGTTAAAATAAATATCTCATGTCCATCTTGTCTTAATCTATGTATTACCTCTGTAGCAAAAGGACGTGGAGGAATAGCCAATAGTAAATCAAAAATATATTGTCTCCAGAATTCTTTATTTTCTTCAGCAGTAAAATAGAATTGTTCTTCCATATAATAACCTGTTGGGTTAAAACCACGATTAATATTATGTTCTACACAAAATTTAGAGCCATAAGCAAAATGCCATTCGGCTACATCATTTAAAACTCCATCTACATCTACACCTATACGCATATTAACACCCTCTTATTCTTCTTTTATTCTAACAAATATTGTTGCAAAAGAAAAGGTATCAAAATTTCTATTGACACTTTTTCACATTTTAATAGGGACTAATTAGTCTTAAAGAAAATTTCCATAATGGCATTCCATTTGTTATATTAAGCCGTGGTATTTTATAGATATTATCTTTACGGTTTGCTTTTCTATGCTCCTTACCTGGTCCAAATGTAAAAGCCATTTTATACTTTTCTTCTTTTAAAACCTTAATTATGTCTTTATTATTATGTCCATATGGATAAGCAAAATACTTAGTATTTACTACTTCGCTCATTTTTTCAAAATCATCTTTAATGTATTTGGTTCCTTTATCAATTGATTTATCATAGTGAAGTGCATAAGAATGCGATGCTATATCTATATTAGGATATTCTGTTTTTATTTTAGCTAATGTTTCTTGATTCATATAGTTTTTATTTTCACCAGTAACGTTAGAACCTATATAAAAAACTGTCGCTTTCATATTATATTTTTTTAATAATGGAAAAGCTAAGTCATAATTAGATTGATAACCATCATCCATCGTTATTAACACACTTTTTCTTGGTATTTTCTTTTTTCCTTTATAATAAGCATAAAATTCATCTAAACTTAACGTTGTATAATTATGCTTCTTTAAGTACTTTAATTGTTCTTCAAACTCACTTATCGGCATTATAAACATATCTTCTTCTACATTTTCACTAAAAGAGTGATAACCTAAAACAGCTACTTTTTCGTCTTTATATAGAAATAAGACTGAAAATGAAAGAACCAATCCTAATAATACCAGTATTTTAATATATTTCATAAATATTTACCTCTTCATCTAAAGAATAACACAAAACATACAAAAAGAAAAGAGTAGTAAAAACTACTCCATAATCTCGTCTTCTAATTGATCTAATGGTTCATCATCCATTAATTCACTTTCTAGGTTGTAAGATACATCACGATAATGTTTTAAACCAGTACCTGCAGGAATTAATTTACCAAGTAAAACGTTTTCCTTTAGACCCTCTAGTTTATCAACTTTACCACGAATAGATGCATCAGTTAAAATTCTAGTTGTTTCTTGGAATGATGCAGCTGATAAGAATGAATCAGTTTCAAGAGATGCTTTGGTAATTCCTAAAAGGATAGGACGACCAGTAGCTGGTTTCTTACCTCTAATAATAATTTCTTTATTTCCTTCGGTAAATTCACGGAAGTTAACAAGACTACCAGGTAAGAATTTAGTATCTCCACCATCAACAATACGAATTTTACTAATCATTCTACGAGCAATTACTTCGATATGTTTATCAGAAATATCAACACCTTGAGAACGATATGTATTTTGAACTTCTTTTAAGATGTATTCTTGAGTTGTAATTGGATCTGTTACAGCTAATAATTCTTTTGGACTTATAGCTCCTTCTGTTAGTTTATCACCACAGTGAACTTCTTGTCCTTTTTCTACTGCTAATTTAGCTCCATAATTAGAAACATGTTCTTTAGTTTCTAATTTATTAGTAATACTAATTTTAAATTTACCATGGTCTTCAGTAATCTTAGAAACTTTACCATCAATTTCTGCAATAGTTGCTTTTCCTTTTGGATTTCTAGCTTCAAATAATTCTTGAACACGAGGAAGACCTTGAGTGATATCTTCTCCACCGGCAACACCACCAGTATGGAATGTACGCATTGTAAGCTGAGTACCTGGTTCACCAATAGATTGAGCTGCCATTACACCGATAGCTTCACCAATTTCTACTAGGTTACCAGTTGCCAAGTTACGACCATAACATTTTTGACATACACCTTTTTCAGTATTACAAGTTAAGATAGTACGGATTTCTACTGATTCTACTCCAGCTGCTACTACTTTATCAGCAAGAGCTTCAGTAATAAATTCGTTACGATCAATTATTACTTCTTTTGTATTAGGATTTATTACTTTCTTACTAGCATAACGACCAACAATACGATCTTTTAGACTCTCGATAACTGAACCTGTTTTTTCATTAATAAAGGCATGAGCTACAACTCCTTGTTCAGTTCCACAATCTTCTTCACGTACAATCATATCTTGACTGACATCAACAAGACGACGTGTTAAGTAACCAGAGTCAGCAGTCTTTAATGCTGTATCGGCATCACCCTTACGAGCAGAGTGAGTAGATAAGAAGAATTCAGATACTGAAAGACCTTCTTTAAAGTTTGAAAGAACGGGAATTTCAATTGGATCTCCATTTGGTTTCTGCATTAAACCACGCATACCAGCAACCTGTGTAAAGTTTGAAATGTTACCACGAGCTTTAGAATGCATCATCATGAAGATTGGATTATCAATTTGTTCTTTAGATATATCCTCAAGTTCGGATTGAACTTTATCTTTAACACCATACCAAGTTTCAATAACTTTTTCATGACGTTCTTCTTCAGTAATTAAACCACGAGAGTATTGCTTGTTAATTTTATCAACCATTGCTTGTCCTTCATCAACAAATTCTTGTTTATGACGACTTGTAGCAATGTCTGACATTGAAACAGTAATACCTGCAATTGTTGAATAATAGAAACCTAAGTCTTTCATTTTATCAAGCATTGCAGAAGTTTCAGTAGTCTTATAACGTTTGAACACTTGAGCAATAATCTTTTCTAAGGTTCCTTTAGCAAATGGTTTAACTAATTCCATTTTACTAATTTCTTCTTTAATATTAGTTCCTTGTGGCAAGAAATACTTATTTGGAGTAATATTTTGAATATTTTCATCTGTTGGTTCATTAATATAAGGGAATGAATCAGGTAAGATTTCATTGAATTTAATTTTACCAGCAGTAGTTACTAAATATTTACCTTTTTGAGCCTCAGTAAATAATTTATATTTAAATGAATCTACAGGAATAACAATACGAGTATGAAGAGTAATTTCACGTCTTTCATAAGCCATCAAAGCTTCATTACAATCTTTGAAGACACGACCTTCCCCATCTTCTCCTGATTTTTCCATTGTAATATAGTAGTTGCCTAAAACCATATCCTGGCTTGGTGTAACAATTGGATCTCCACTTTTTGGGTGAAGAATGTTATTAGAACCTAACATTAATAGTCTAGCTTCTGCTTGAGCTTCTTCTGATAATGGTACGTGAACAGCCATCTGGTCACCGTCGAAGTCAGCATTGAAAGCAGGACATACTAATGGATGTAGTCTGATTGCTTTACCACCAACTAAAACTGGTTCGAAAGCTTGAATTCCTAAACGGTGTAGTGTAGGTGCACGGTTTAATAAAACTGGATGTTCTTTAATTACATCTTCAACAATGTCCCAAACTACTGGGTCTTGGTTTTCAATCAATCTTTTAGCAGCCTTAATATTATGAGCAATATCCCTACTTACTAAACCATTGATAACATGTGGTTTAAATAATTCTAAAGCCATTTCCTTTGGAATACCACATTGATACATCTTTAGAGATGGACCAACAACGATAACTGAACGTCCAGAATAGTCAACACGTTTACCTAATAAGTTCTGACGGAAACGTCCTTGTTTACCTTTTAACATACTAGAAAGTGATTTCAAAGGACGATTTCCAGCACCTGTAACACTTCTACCACGACGACCATTGTCAAATAAAGCATCGACTGCTTCTTGAAGCATTCTCTTTTCGTTTTGAATGATGATTCCAGGAGCTCCTAAATCGATTAATTTCTTTAAACGATTATTACGGTTAATAACACGACGATATAAATCATTTAAATCACTAGTAGCAAATCTTCCACCATCTAATTGAATCATCGGACGTAACTCAGGTGGTATAACTGGAATACAATCCAAAATCATCCATTCTGGTTTTTGACCTGATTGATAGAAGGCATTTAAAACATCTAATCTCTTTAATAAACGAACTCTCTTTTGTCCTTGAGCAGTTTCAAGTTCTTTATTAATTACATTGATATCATGTTCTAAGTCTACTTTCTTTAATAAAGCTTTAATAGCTTCAGCACCCATACCTACTTTGAAACCATTACCATATTTTTCATAGTAAGCACGGTATTCTTTCTCAGATAATGTTTGTTTATTTTCAAGTGGAGCATTTCCCTTATCAATTACAACATAACTAACAAAGTATAATACTTCTTCCAAATCTCTTGGACTCATATCAAGTACTAAGCCCATACGAGATGGAACACCTTTAAAGAACCAGATGTGAGAAACAGGACTAGCAAGTTCAATATGTCCCATTCTCTCACGTCTTACTTTAGCTTTGGTAACTTCTACACCACAGCGATCACAAACAATATTTTTATAACGAACACGTTTATATTTTCCACAAGCACATTCAAAGTCCTTAGTAGGTCCAAAAATCTTTTCACAGAAAAGTCCATCACGTTCTGGTCTTAAAGTACGATAATTGATAGTTTCTGGTTTTTTAACTTCACCATGAGACCATTCTCTTATCTTTTCTGGAGATGCAATACCAATCTTAATTCCATCGAATCTATTTACTTCCATCATCTTCGTCATCCCCCTCTATTAAATCACTATCGTCTAAATCTTCTTCAGTAATTTCTTCTTTAATTTCTTTTACCATATCTTTTGTATTATCTTGAAGTGCTTCTCTTGTTGCTCTATCCAATTCTTCAGCCTCAGCTATTTCTTCAGCTTCTTCTATTTCTTTTAAGTCTAAAGCTTTTCCTTCATCATTTATAATTGAAATATCAAGTCCTAAAGCTTGGAATTCTTTCATTAATACTCTAAATGATTCTGGGATACCTGCTTCGTTAATTTCTTGTCCTTTAACGATTGACTCAAATACTCTAACACGACCAACTACATCATCTGATTTTACTGTCATCATTTCTTGTAATGTATAAGCAGCACCATAAGCATATAATGCCCAAACTTCCATTTCACCGAAACGTTGACCACCAAATTGAGCTTTTCCTCCAAGTGGTTGTTGTGTTACTAATGAATAAGGTCCTGTACTTCTAGCATGTAGTTTATCATCAACCATATGATGTAATTTAATCATATACATAATACCTACAGAAATACGATTATCAAAAGGTTCACCAGAACGTCCATCATATAGAACTGTTTTTCCATCTTTGTCCATTCCAGCTTCTTCCATCATTTCTTCAATATCAGAAATATGTGCTCCGTCAAATACTGGAGTTGCTACATACTCACCTAATTTCTTAGCAGCCATTCCCATATGTAATTCTAGAATTTGTCCTAAGTTCATACGAGATGGAACACCTTGTGGGTTAAGCATGATATCAACTGGACGTCCATCTGGTAAATATGGCATATCTTCTTGTGGAAGAATAAGAGAAATAACACCTTTATTACCATGACGACCAGACATCTTATCTCCTACTTGAATCTTTCTCTTTTGAATAATATATACTCTAATTACTTTAGAAACACCAGCAGGTAATTCATCATTATCTTTTCTTGAATAAATCTTGATATCGTGAACAATACCATCACCACCATGCGGAACTCTTAATGAAGTATCACGAACTTCACGAGTTTTTTCACCAAAGATAGCATGTAATAGTTTTTCTTCACTAGTTAATTCAGCCATTCCTTTTGGAGTAACTTTTCCAACAAGAATATCTCCTTCTTTAACTTCTGTACCAATAGTAACAATACCATTCTCATCAAGGTTTCTTCTTGCTTCTTCACTAACATTTGGAATATCTCTAGTAATTTCTTCTGGTCCAAGTTTTGTTTCTCTACATTGCATTTCATAATCTTCCAAGTGTAGGGAAGTATATTTATCATCTTTTACTAAGTTTTCGTTAAGTATTACAGCATCCTCATAGTTGTAACCATTAAATGTCATAAATGCTACAGTAACGTTTTTACCAAGAGCTAACTCACCCATATCAGTACTATTACCATCAGCAATAATAGTTTTTCCACCAACTACTTCTTCACCAACTTGAACAATTGGACGTTGATGATTACAAATTCCTGAGTTTGCTAATTCAAAGTTAGCTAAGTAATACGTATCTTCGCCATTTTTAGTTTTAACTTTTATCTTCTTAGCATCTACATAAGAAACAATACCATCAGCTTTTGCTACGACACAAACACCTGAATCTTTAGCTGCAATATGTTCAACACCAGTTCCAATATAAGGAGCTTCTGTTTTTAAAAGTGGCATTGCTTGACGTTGCATGTTAGCACCCATTAAAGCTCTATGTGCATCATCATGTTCTAGGAATGGAATACAACTTGTTGTTACAGATACAACTTGTTGAGGTGATACATCAATATAATCAACTTGTTCTGGTTTAGCAAGAATATTTTCATCACGGAATCTTGCTGATACTTGTTTATCTATAATTACGTTATCTTCATCTGTATTTACTGTTGATTGACTAATTATATAGTCTTGTTCTTCATCAGCTGTTAAATAATCAACTTGATCTGTTATTTTACAATTTTCAACTTTACGATATGGTGTCATTATGAAACCATACTCATCAATCTTAGCATAACTTGCAAGTGAAGTAATAAGTCCAATGTTTGGTCCTTCTGGTGACTCAATCGGACAAATTCTACCATAGTGAGAAGCATTAACGTCACGAACTTCAACACCAGCTCTATCACGAGAAAGTCCACCTGGTCCTAAAGCAGATAAACGTCTTTTATTAGTAAGTTCTGCAACTGGGTTTGTCTGATCCATAAATTGTGATAACTGACTGCTACCAAAGAATTCTTTCATTGCAGCTGTTACTGGACGAATATTAATTAATGT
>JAQXHT010000105.1 GCA_029007415.1 bacterium | reverse complement strand
GTCAAAAACTGGAGTTACTCTATATAAAACATGGTTATTAGTTTCTTTTATATAATTGGCTACTTTATTTTCAAAAGGTAGCATTCCATCTACATTCATACTTCTAGTACAAGTCATCAAATTCTTTGGATTAGCATTTTGACCAGTTAATTGATGTGCTATTAAATGACAACGATTATAAAGATATTTTCCATCAACAAAGTCAAATTTTATCGTATGCCATCCAGATGGCTTAATCATTCCTATACTGCCTCTTTTAGTAGTAGGCATAGTACTCTTACTTACAAGGGCAAAGGCTGTTCCTACACGACCTAGTGAATCTAAATCACTATAATCTTCTTTTTCTTTCAACTTTTTTTCTTCACTTGTAAACGTTGGTTTGTTATTATTAACTTCTTGATACGGTTCATTATCATGACTTGGTACATTAATAACATCTTCTGTCTTTGCAGTATCATTTTTATAAGCATATGATGGCAAGACATATTGATAGCAGATTGCTCCTAAGAAAGCAAGAGCTGTTACTAATGATGCTATACATTTTTTATTCTTTTTACTCACTTTACATCACCCTCTAATCTATTGTAACATATATTAATTATAATTTTCTAAAATTTATTTTATCTTTTAGAGAATTATGATAAACTCTAGGTAAGGTGAGAAACTTATGAAAAAGAAAAAAAAGAAACAAAGAAGAATTCTAATAGTTATAATTTTATTAATTATTCTAGGACTTGGTATCTTTTATTTTTATCAAAATAATGGTGATATACCTTTTGATATCACTGATATTAATACTACTAAAACAGAAAAGAAAAAACTGACTATTTATGATGAAGATAGTAACAAACGACCTATTGCTGTTATGATTGATAATAACGTTGGTTATGCTTCACAAGTTGGTCTTCAAGATGCTTTTGTTACTTATGAAGCAATCGTTGAAGGTGGTCTTACTAGAATAATGGCTATTTTTAAAGATAGTAACACTGAACTTATCGGACCAGTTAGAAGTTCAAGACATTATTTTCTAGATTATGCTTTAGAATATGATGCTATCTATGCTCATTATGGTTGGAGTACTTTTGCAGAGAATGATATTAAAAGTTTAGGAGTTAACAATATCAATGGTTTATATCGAAATGCTGCTTACTGGCGTGATACTAGAATAGCTGCTCCTCATAATGTCTTTACTAATATTGAAACTTTATATAAAGATGCTGCTAAGCTAGGTTATAAAACAACTAGCAATGATTGGGAAGCTCTTCCTTTTACTAGTGATACTATTGACTTAGCAAAGTTAAGTGATGAAAGTGTGGTAGCTAACAAAGTAACTATTCCTTATTCCACTAGTCAAGTTAGAAGTTATGCCTATGATAGTGAAAGACAAGTATATTTAAGATATATGAATCACAATGCTCACATTGATAGAGATAGTAAAGAACAATATCATTATAAAAATATTATCATAATTAAAGTGAGTAATTATTCACTTGATAGTTATGGTAGGCAAGATTTAGATACAACTGGTGTTCATGAAGCATATTATATAACAAATGGTTATGCTAGAAAAATCAATGCTAAGAAAAATACTAGAAGTGGACAGACAGTTTATACTTATGATGATGGTAGTGAAGTTAAATTAAATGATGGAAATACAATTATTCAAATAGAACCAGCTAATATGACACCATCATTTGAATAGCAGTAAGGTGAAGTAAGATGTATGAATGGTTAAATCTAGAATTATTAGATTATAAAAATGAAGAGGATATTTGGGACTTAGTTAAACTATTTGAAGATAATTCATTATGTTCTTATAGTGAACTTCCTCCTAAATGTCCTTTTGTCTTTTTAATTCAAAAGTATCAGGAAATTAATGGTAATAGAAGTCATCAACCTATCGGTTTTATCTTTCTAGAAGCAAAAGATATTAGTAGTAATGATTTATATTTACATTTTGGTATTACTAAGAATGAAAGAGGAAAAGGTTATATGAAGCAAGCACTTTATATTTTAAATCACAAGTTAATTGGTAATACAATGGAACAAGATGAACAATTAAAAGACTACGAAGAAATATTAACTAGGTCTAATGTTATCGCAACTAAATCTGATAATGAGATAGTTAATCATCTTTTAATGAGTAATAGCTATTATAGTGATTATCAAAATAATTATTATCTTGGTTTTAAAGAAGAAAAGCAAAAGAAAAAAATACTCGCTAGTTGAGTATTTTTTAATGTGTTTTTCCTTTAGTGTTAACATCGTCAATAACAAGTTCTCTATTATATAGAATATCTGAACTAGCTGGAAACATTAAAGTTGTGTTATAACCTACATTATCAGGAGACGGCAAACCATTAATATTTGCTAATGTAGCAGAGCTAGTATTATGTGCTGAAGCAATAGCTTCTAAAGTGTCTCCACCCTTAACTCTTGTAAACAAGTCAAAGTCTGAAGAATTCTCTACATAGTTTTTATATCTAAGCATTCCCTCTACAAAAGAAGATGTAAATTTATTAACATCAACAGAATCATTTACTTCTACTGAAACAAAACGATTTGATGAATAAGTTACTTTATGTTCAAGTGGAGATTCTACTAAATGTTTTTCAGCAGATTCATCATAACGCCATACACCACATTGAATTGTATCACTAGTTAAATCATTCTTAAGTAAACTGTTTCTCAAAGCAACTGCCATTACATCACTTTGATTGTCTTTTTCTTCATACTGAGCTATTACTCTAGTCATACCAGGATTATCATAGGGAAGTAAACCAATAAATACTTCACTACCATTAACTCCAGTCAAACTATCGGAACCATTTGCTACTTGAAATTCTATACCTTTAGAAGTTAAATTTGAAGTAAAAGAATCTAGAAAATAATCATTAACGCCATCATTTACTATTACTAAATTAAAATCATTTAAATCAGTAGTATTGGCATAAATAGTATTATCTACAACATATGTATCATCAGTAGTTACAGTATTGTCATCTCGTGAACTTCTACCTACAGCAACACCAACCCCTGTAGATACAACTGCAGCTGCTATTATTATTCCAGTCATAGTTTTAAATTTTATCTTTTTTTTCTTACGTCTACTTTTAGGAGATGGCTTTCTCCTTGCTTGGTTAACTGAAGTTTTACTTTCAGCGGTTCTATTTACTGAAAGTGAATTTTTTTCTTTATTTATTACTTGTTCTTCTTGAATATTTTGAATATTGGCTCTTGTTTCTTGTTGTTTTTGCTTTTCTATACGTGCCTTTGCTTCTTCAAAAGCAAGAATAACTGCACTTTGTGGTTCTTCATATTCCCAATCATCATATTCTTCTGCATATTTTTCTTCTAGTTTTCTTATTTCTTCATTCATTTTTAGAACATTATTTTTATTAATTCTAACATCTCTAATCATACAAACTCACCTATTTCTTTTCACTTATTATTGTAAGTAATTTAATAATTTCCCCTAGACCGTACACTAATGAACAAAAAACAAAGCTTGCTAACCAGAAGATTAATGTCAATGCTAAGTTGTATTCAGTATTGGTACAAGTTTTAAATAATGTCGAAGTTTCCGTACAAGCTGGAAATATATTACCTAATATAATACCAATAATAAAGAAAAATGCAAATAGCCAATAAGCTAATTTTTGATAAAAGTTATGTTCCCTTGTTTTTGTTACTTCACTACTTATCTTCTTTAATTTGGGAAGACTTTTCTTTTCTTTATCAATTTCATCAAATAAATCTTTCATTATTTATCACCTGCCTCTTCCTCTTTTTTTAATTTTTTCTTTTTTGAAGAAGCTTCCTTTAACTCATTATATTCTTTATATAATGAAATGTATCTAGCAAATAGGAAATAGAATAATACTTCTAATAATGAAATTACTATACTTTCAAAAGATGTTGAATTAATAAGAGCTACTACTAAATGAATAACTAATAAAGTTGTAATTAAATAAAAGTATTGTTCATTTTTAAGTTCTACAATAGGAGTAGAATTCAAGTGCAAGTCTTTACCTATTACTGTATTAGAAATAAAAGCATAGAGAAAATAAATTGTAAATAAGATATTTATTACTAATTGTAATATGGAAATCAAACCAAATGATTGAAATACTGTAAACATACTAGCAATTGTTATTAATCCAAAGAAGATTAACATTAATATATTTAAATGATCAAAGTATTTCTTTCCAACTTTGAAATGTAATAAAACAAAATAAATAAGTGTTAATACATAAATACTATTATGATTAAGTATAGATCTAATAATATCAGATGTTCCTAACTGACTATTAATAGCAAATGATTGTGATAATATTATCAATACTATTAATAAACCAATAATGACATAAGTTACAAGTCTTGGACTATCAAACCAATCTTTTTCTTTACTATCTTTCATAAATACACCTTCCTTACTATATACTAATTAGTTACTTCCCTAAACTTTGTCTTTTTACGATAAAGTTTTTTACTAACTAATTTGTAATCTTTTTTTACTTCACTAATTTTCTTATAATCTTTATTTAATTTTTCATTAATCATCTTTATTAACAAATCTTTTTGATAATAATCATTAAGTAACAATTTACCTTTCTTAGTAATGTTATATACTACTTCTGTATCATTATTTTCGTATTCTTTATTTTCTGTCCAATCCGATACTTTATAAATGGTATATGTTTTATTATTAATTTTTTCATTATCAATTAAGTATTCACCACATTTTAAGGTAACTCTTTTAATATCTTCTGCAAAATCAACTTTTGATTCATAAATATCACATTCCTTACCATTAAATGGATTCTTAATTGGTGATATTAAATTTAAATCTAACATCTCTGAAAGATACATTGTTCCTTTATCACTTGAATTATAATTTATAGCATTCATCGCCATTACTTTGGCATTGAAACTAAATACTTGATATTTTTCTTTATTACTCAACTTTAGAATAGCATAGAGTAGAACAACTGTTAATACTAAACAAATAATTATTATTGCAAAAAACTCATATAGTCCAAATTTTCTTTTTTTAAATGGAATATTTATTAGATTTTTATAACTTGGACTAAAAGTTTTTTTATTTGTATTTTTAGTAGTAATCACTGGTTTACTAACCACTACCATAGCATTAGTTTTACTTTTAGAATTTGTGTTACTAGCCTTTTTCTTTGTAGTAGTTTTAGCATTACTATTTTTAGTATTACTCTGTTTATTATTTTGCTTTACAGTAGTAGTTTTTTTAACTTTAGTATTCTTATTTTTACTACTGCTTTTATTAATATTCTTTACATTTTTTTTATTGTTATTTCTACTCTTATTTTTTTTACTGCTATTCTTTTTCATATGTCAACAACTTTCTTTCAAAATTATCATCTACTAATTTTATAGTATCAATACTGACATTTAAAGAAGAAGTATAATCACCTTTAAAGAAAAGGTTTCTTGCTCTATTAATTCCTTCTTCAATATCCGTATGTAGACCTATATATCTATTTCCATAGACAATGGCCATTTCACTCATCTTTGCAGTTTTAATCATTGAAATAGTTGTATTATAAAGTTTTAAGACTAAATCTCTTGCGGTATCAACTCTGGTATTTAAGGTCTTTATTCCAATAGGTTTCTTTGATAGTTCTTTAATAACTTCTAGTATTGCTTCATTTGCTTCACTTAGCTCTACAAAATATCTATCTTCAATTACTGGTAATTTATATTCACGCATTCGCTCTTTACATTCTTTTAATAACCGTTCAATCTCATCAAGCTGTTCTCTAGCTCGCTGTTCATCTTCATACATATTTCCAAGTGATTTTAGTGCTATATCAAGAGTCGATTCTACTTGTTTTAATCTGTTTGATAAGGTTTCAACTTCATCATTTACTAAAGAATAAGGGGTTGCTTTATTTTTAACTTTTTCAAGCATTTTGTGATGATCATCTTTAATAACGGTTAAGTCTTTATTAACTTCATCAATAATTTTTACATCTTCTTTATTTAAATCATACATACTCTCAATATCATCTAATTGCTCATAGATATCAGTTACTAATTTAGAGGTTTTATTTAATTTTTTCTCAAAGTCTTTACTAACTTCTTCATAAACTTTTCTTGATAGTCTTTCTTTTTCAAATGCCACAAAGATGCTATCTAAATAATCTAAGATTGTTTTTAATTCAAACATACAATCTTCAAGATTTAATACTTTAATTCTATCTAAGATAACATTAACATTTTTCTTAGCTTCTTCCATATTATCAGTTATACTTAAATAGTCAAGAGGATAACCATCATTTTCCATTTTTGTTTTGGTTTCTTCTATATCTTTTATTCTTTTTGGTACCATTTGTTTACACATCAATAGTAAATCTGGCACTTCTTCAATTACTATTTCCATATGTTCAATCATTGTATCTAATGCTTTTACGATATGAACAACATCTGTATATTGATTCTGATCCATTGCTGTTTCAAACTCTAAAAATCTTTTTTCAATATTTTCAAGTTGTAATTCTATCGCCTCAGCCATTTCTTCATAAAGAGATTTATGGTCTTGATACTCTTTATTTAACTGACGATATTTCGTTTTTAACTTAGTAATTATATTTCGATATTTTTCTTCACTTAATGTTATTTCTTTTACTTGATCTAATAAATAGTTAGCACGTTCTCTAGCTTTATAAAGTCCTATCTCACATTTGTTAATTTTACTTTCAGCTAGACTATATTCTTTCTTATCTATTAAGGTATCAAGTTCTATTAGCAAGTCATCAATTTTAGGAAGTTCTTCATCTTTAATATAAGCAAACTCATCCTGCCATTTTTGATATTTTTCTTCCATCTTTTCATTTTTAATGATTGGTTCTAATTTAGAAAGCTCTAAAAGTACCGGCGTGCTACCAATAAGATTTTTTTCAGTATCAAGCCTTTTACATATATTTAAGTAATGTTTTTTCTTTCTTTTTTTCAAAAATACAATAAGTGCTATTACAAGAATAATTACAATTAGGATTCCTGTTAAAATATATAGCAATTTCCCCTTCATATTGTGCATCACCTACTACCTAATGATATCATAATCTTCACTTTTTATCTACAAATATTTGACAAATAGCGGTTTTTATATTACAATAAATCTGCAATTTTACTTGAACAGCAATGTTTCGCCTTTTTATATGTGTTTTTTGAAAGTTTCAAGTAACTTCGTTGCTGTGAAGCGAAAGAACAATACAAAACTCCCATAGAAAGTTTTGGAAACAATTATCAAGGAAGATGCAAATAAAAGAAAGGAGAATTTTAAAATGGCAAGATATACTGGACCTAGTTACAAACAATCTCGTCGTGTTGGTTTTTCTTTAACTGAAACTGGTAAAGAATTAGCTAAACGTCCTTATGGACCTGGACAACACGGTAAAGATAGAAAAGGTAAACCTAGTGATTACTCTAACCAATTAAAAGAAAAACAAAAATTACGTTTTATGTATGGAGTTAATGAAAAGCAATTCCGTAAGACTTTTGATGAAGCTAGTAAAATGGCTGGAGTTCATGGTACTAATTTCTTAATCCTACTTGAATCTCGTCTTGATAACTTAGTTTATCGTATGGGATTTGCTACTACTCGTCGTGGAGCTAGACAACTTGTAAACCACGGACATATTACTGTTAATGGTAAGAAAGTTGATATCCCTTCATACAGAGTTAAACCAGGTAGCACTATTGCATTAAAAGAAAATTCTAAAGACCATAAGGCTGCTCTTGATGCTATTTCTAAAGTAAACAAGCGCGTAGAATATGTTACTTTTGATGAAAACAAGTTAGAAGGTACTTATGTTAGATATCCTGAACGTAATGAATTAAATATGGATATCAATGAATCACTAATCGTTGAATTCTATAATAAGTAATTTGTATAACTTAAAAAACTGTGAATTAATTTTTCACAGTTTTTTCTTTTTATATATTTTTAATTATGCCCCAATAGTGTAGCTACTATTACTACTTGGAACAGTTGTTGATGTTGTTGAATATTCATTATAAAGACTCATTCCTACTATAACACCAATAATAATAAGAGCGATTATATCTAAAATAAAAGTTGTAATTAAACTTAAACATACTGAATAACCTAATTTTTGTTCCTTAGCTTTAAGTAAATCAACATAACCAGTTACTAGCATTACAATAAAAGCTAATACTGAAATAATTGAAAAGATAAGAGCTAATTTATAGAATACAAAACTACAAACAATTGAAGCTAACATTAAGAAAGTAGATAGTGGAGTAGCAAGAGCGATTACTGATAAATAATCACTAAAAGTTCCTTTTCCTTTAAATATCTTACCTACAAATAGTTTTGACATTAATGCTAAGAAGACATAATTTAGAATAATTATAATTGCAAATAGTATAAATACTTTAAAGAATGGTAATTGCAAACTTGCTGTCATTGATGAAACATCAATTTGTAAAATAGATACCATACTTTGGAATTTAGTAGCTAAATCTTTTATAATTCCAGTATAGGTATTGGTTATCAAAAAGTAACCAGATATTCCAAATACTATAGCATTTATTAATATTAAAATAAGACTTAATTTAGTATTTTTTTCTTTATACTTTTCCATTGTTTCATAAGGCTTTTTAAGAGTATTTTTATATATATCAGATACATTACTAATTAATTCATTAGTGTTTTCTGCTGTCTCTTTAACTACTTTTTCTTCCTTAACAGAACAATCACAAGGTTTTCCATCTTTTAGTGGTTTACCACATTTTGTACAAAATTTTGCCATAATTTACTCCTTCCTAATAATAACCTCTGCTACTAGAATTGATTTTTGTGTTATTATTAACTGTGCTTTTTCCAACAGCAGATACCATATAAGACATACTAGCAATACCTGCTACAATAGAAAATGCTACTACTGGTATTACCATTCCAGCAATATATGAATATATGGTTTGTGACTTTTTAGTTTTAGCAAGAAGCAAATATCCTTGATATAAATATATAAAGAATATGATTATAAATGCTATGAACACTACTAATGCTAAGAATAAACTAATAAATGATACAATCATTGATAATAGGTATCCTACTGATAAGAACACTTCTGTTATTCCTATTAATACTATAATTTTTTTAATATTGATTTTTTTCTTATATACTTCATTGTGCATTAGATATAGAACACCTATCATACATAATGAAACAATTCCCATACCTATTCCACATTTTAGACCTATATTTAGATTATTCATACTTGTGATATTTTCATCAATACCACTAATTAGACCTTCTATATTATTAAGACTAAATCCTACATTTTTTAAGCAGTTATCAATAAATACATGACCTAATAAACCAAATAATACTAAGTTTATTACAATTGATACTAATGCTAAATTATAGTTTTTAACACTTGAATATTTTTCTATAGTATTAACTGGTTTTTTAAACATTCCCTTAATAATAGCTATAAAGTCATCTAGCATACTACCAAATTTTGAGTCATCTTTTTCTTCTTCATCTTCTGCAGCTTGCATTTTAACTGATATTTTTTTTTCTTCTTTTGCAGTACAACTACAAGGTTTTCCATCTTGTAGCGGTTTACCACACTTTGTACAAAATTTTGCCATAATTTATTTCCTTTCTAATAAAAACTAGGGACATTTGACATATTTACTAATTTATAACCATCTTCATAAGTGTAATAGAAGGTAAAATAGCCTGTTCTATTGTAATCATTAGTTGAAGCTTCTTCATCATTTTTATATTTGCTATCATACTTATAATCAATACTTACTCTTACTTCATAAAGACAATTACTTCCTATTGCTACTGATGATATTTCTGCATCTGTTAATTGATAATTACTTATAGCATAGTTACTATTTTTTCTATTCTTCAAACCGTAATTGTAATTACTCTCAAAGTTGTCTAAAGATTCTTTACTAGAAAAATTACTTTTAATATTAGAAAATTCTTTTTCTTCAAGTAAACCTTTTACTATTGTATTAAAGTCATTCTTAGCTGCTTCTAATAATTTAGATTGAACACTATTAGATAAATTAGATTTAGTAATTGAAACTGTATACATTGTATTATAAGATGAAGGTGTTACTTTTCCTGTTACTTCTGTTCCATCTTTTAATTTTGCTACTACGCTTGTTTCTGCTTTTAATACTTCTGGTAATTTATAATACACTACTGTACTTTCTTTACTACCATTTTTAGAACTATCAATATATTTATCACTAACACTAACTCCACCATATGTTACTTTAGTATCTTTTGGAGCTTTTATGTAATAATTTTTTACTGTATCAAGAGTTATTAATGTTGAATCATCTATTTTCCAATCATTAAAGAAAATATATTTCTTATTTGATGTTTTAATAAGATTTATTTTTAAAGAGTTATCACTTCCTAATATAGAGTTAGATTTATATTTAGAAGATGTAAATGGTACTACAGCTTTTAATCCACCGTTTTCATAAGTTACTGTTCCAACATTTATAGTACCAAGTTCTCCTTTAGATTGAATCATTTTAGCTAAAGCTTCTTTATAGGCTTTTTTACTAACAAACTCAGATGATGATGAAACGTCTAACATATCATAGATTGTTTCATAATCTTGATTATTGATTGCAGTCAGATAATTTCTAACTATTGTTTCAGGACTTGCTTTCTTTTCTAATGACTTATAGTAACCAAACGATACTACTAATACTATAGCAATTACTGCTATTAAAACTTTTTGTTTTTTGGATAAATCCTTCTTCTTTTTTTCTACTTTTTTAGATGTAGATTTTTTTTCTTTTTCTTCTTCCTTAGGTACTTCTTTTAACTTAGCACCACAATTTTCACAAAATGCAGCACCTTTTTCATTTTTTGTTCCACATTGTCCACAGAACATTTTCCTCACTCCTCACTTCTTTACCATCTATCGCCATTTTTAAAATAGTTTAAAATAGCTCTCGAATCATAGTCATTAATTACTCCATCTTTATTAATATCTCCAACTGATAGTATTATCTCATCACGAGTACCATAATAGTCCATGGCAATAGCTGCATCAATAGCATCTATCATACCATCACCATTTAAGTCTCCTTTTAGACCAAGAACAGCTATATATGTTGAATCACTAACATTAGTTCCTTCAATAGTTACTGATATTGATGCTTTTCCATATACAGCATTTGGACTTATACAACCTCTACTATCAACGGAAGCAACAGAAGTATTACTACTTTTCCATACTACTTTTTCTTTACCAGTTCCATTTGTAATACTATAAGAAAAACATGCTGCTACATAACCTTTTCTATAGTGGTCTGAACCTCCTGTTAGTCTTATTTTGGGCGTTACTGGGGTTGGTGTAGTCGGATTATTTACACCGCTATTATTATTGTTACTACCATTATTAGTATTGCTGTTACTACTGTTATTATTATTATTATTTACGTTATCATTATTATTAGCAATATTAGTTTCTTCTGTTTTAACTGTCGTCTGACTATTTTTATTAGCATCTTTATCTTCTTCGATTTCTTTCTTAGCATATACTAGTTTTATTAAACTTCCTTTAACAACTTTACTATTATTATTAACTTCTTGTTTAATAACTATATTATCTTCTTTTTCTTTTGATAATTTTTCTTCTAAAGCTACACTAAAACCTAGTTTAGTCAAGACATCTTTAGCTTCATCTTTATTCATTCCAATAACTGATGGTACTTTCACTTCTTCATTAGAAACATAAGTATAAAGAGTTATCGTTTGTTTATTTTTAATTGGACCAACAACACTTTGCTTATAAACTTTTCCAATATTATCTTCATCAGTTGATACTTTTTCTTTAACTGTAACTTCTAATCCTAGTTTTTCTAATACTTCTTGTGCTGTTCCTATTTCTTCACCGACCATATTAGGAACTTTAATTACATTCTCTGTCTTTTCTGAAACTTCTGTTTTGTTACTGTTGGTATCTTTTTTATTAAAGTTCATAAATATTAAAAGACTAAACAGTAATAATATTATTACTCCTATTATTATTAATACTTTCTTCTTCATATCATTTCACCTTATAACGATAAACTGTTCTTTCTCTTACTTTTACAGTAGAACTTTCTTTCTGTTCTTTATCTGAATATTCACTCCATTCAGTCCATTTATAAAAGTGATATAAATTATCGGTCGTTTTGTTATTGTATTTATATTTAACTTTTACTGGTGTTGAGGAAACTATTTTGTAATATATTTTATTTCCATCTGTATTAGTGTAATATTTATCTTTATAATCATCACCAATTTTATATGTATCTTTTGGTTGATTAGAAACAGTTTCAGTTAATGTATAACTATCATCTTTATCACAATAAGGTTTACTACTATTAGGAATATAGAATCTATTACTAGTTTCATTAGGACTGTAATATCCACAAAGAACTGCTTCATATTGTTCTTCTATGACTTCTTTATTAGTGATAGTTATATCTTTGTCACTTTCAAATTTTTTAATTTCTTCTATACTACTAACTTCTTTTTCTAGCTCTTCAGTATTGGGTAAATTACTTTTATCTAATGTCCATCCTTTTAATGTTTCTTTATCAGAAGTAGTAGTTTTCTTTGTTTTAATGGAATACTGTTTCTTTTCTTCAATAATATATTTACTTTCAGTGACATTTGTTGGTAATTTACTAACCCACTTAGACCAGTTATGTTTAGACTGATAAGTGGTAAAACAAACAGTAGAAATAGAGAAAACCAAAATTATAATAATTGATATGATAAGTTTCTTTTTCTTATTAGATACTTTGACTTTTTTAGTATTATTTTTATTACTCTTACTTTTTGGTTTATTTTCTGATACTTTTTCAGCTTCATTATTAATATTTTCTTTTATTACTACCGGCTTATCATCTTGTTTTTCTTCATCATCTTCAGATTTTTCTTCTTTTGGTGATTCTTCTACAATTTCTACTTCTTCTTGAATTGGTTCTTCCTCAATGATTTCTTCTGTTTCAACCTCTAATGGTGAACCACAACTTTCACAGAATTTATTATCTA
>JAQXHT010000104.1 GCA_029007415.1 bacterium | reverse complement strand
TTTTTATCAGATAAATTCTCTCAAGATATTAAAGATAAATACTATAGTTATAATTTATCAATAAAAGACATTAGCAATTTATCGGATGAACAAATAAATGAATTAGAAAATAATTGTAATGTTAGAAACAGAAGAAAAAATGGTTTTACTTCTATTGATAGAAGACTTATTAACATACTTGGACTTAAGAAAAATATAGAATTATATAAGCAAGATGCAACTGAATATAAGAATATAGAAGATATAGTAAGACACTACTTTTATGCTGACTCATTAAATAATTTAGAAAATGCTTCATTATCCGATATTAAATTAGCAATCTATAAAGAAGTAAGAAATCAGGCTATTAAGAATGGATTTTATTATAAATTTGATCAAAGACCATTGAAAGAAAGTGATTATACCACTGATTTTATAGAACAAAATAAAGATTTGTTTTTGAAAGATAGTAATTTACCACAGGATATAAAGGATAGATATTTTAATAAATGTTTAACTTATCAAGATGTTAAAGATAATTTAGAAGCATTTAAGACAATACCTATAGAATATTTTATGGAAAGAGATAACGAATTTACTAGACTGTGTGAGTATCTGGGAGCTGGTAATTTTCAAAAATTGTTAGAAAAGTATCCGGAAACTATTGATTATTTGATGAAAAATAATGAGGCAATGGTTGAAATAGTAAAAAGGCTACCATTTAATAGCATGAAAACAAATAATGAAAATGAGATGGTAGAATATTTCTTTAAAGAAACAGTTAAAGATTATTATATAGAATATGCTAAAAATAATAATATCAATATATTGGATATTAATAATTTTCCTATTTGGCTTAAACCTTTAAATATCAATAAAATAGTTGACAAGTATCAAGATATTAATGATTTACTTAGATATAATACTAATACTTTATTATTAGATGGAAATCAAAGAAAAACATTTACTAAGGCAAATTTTATGTTTATAAAACAGTTTGAAGATGAGACCCATTTCTTTTCTAAACATGGTATGAATACTATTGATATTTTACGTCATATTGATTTGGTAAATTCATATAGTTATGATGAATTTCAAGAAAAAATAGCTACTGAATTGTGGAATATTAGAAATAAGCATGAATATTTTCAGTTTGATTATGATTATATTCAGGGAGAGTTTAGAAATAAACACAAAGAGATTTTTCTAGAACAGGATGCTCCAGAAACTTTAAAAAAAGCTTTTTACAATTTTACTATAGATAGTACTTTTATAAAAGAACATCCTGATTGTTTGGAATATATTAGTACAAGTAATAGACCTTTAAGAGATTTCTTTGAAGCCAAAACAAGAGGATTAATAGATAATATAGAAAAAACTTTAGGAAGAACCGAAGGATATAAACTGATAATACCTTATTTGAAGTATTTTGAAAAAATTTATTTTAATTACAACGAGGAAAACTTAACTAAAACTACTTTATTAGACGAAATTAACAATAAAATATTTAAAAACATAATAGATGGTAATGCTGATTATAATAATGACATGCCTGAAAGCTTTAAGAAGAAGTATCCTAGTTTATTTATAGATGAGAAAGCTCCTAAAGAAATTAAAGATAAATTTTATAATGGAAAGTTTACATTAGAAGATTTTAATAATGATATTAATATATTTGATTACTTTAAAAATACGAATATAGCTTATGCTTTTGGTAAAGATTATTATTGGACTATTCCTTTATTTGAAAATATTGATAATGATAAAGCTAACTACAGTAGGCTGAAAATAATAGCAGAATATCAAAAGATACCTTATTATGATTTAGGAGATACCTTTAAGGAGTATTGTAGTGAGAATGCTTCAAATTTAGAGGATGATAAAATAAGGACTATTGTAATTGCTCTTGAAAAATTATCATATTCTAATTCTAGTGAAATGTATAAACTAAAGAAGTCAATAGCAAGTCAAGTGATTAAACTTCCCAACCCTTTAGAAAAGCTAGATAATATTGAAAAAATATTTACTAAGAATAATTTACCAACAGTAGGTAAAATTTATTCCTGTTTTGAAATATTACATCCTGATTTTGATGGCTTTAATTTTACTGATAGTATGGTATCTCCAATATTAAAACATAAATCAAATATGGGAAGAGAATTTACAGTTTTTTCTGACTTAATAAGAACAACCTTTGCTTCTAATAATAGATCGGTAAATAATTATTTAAGCAATATAGAAATAGGTTCTACTTTATATGAGAATATAAAAAATAATAAAACTAGTTATAATGAATTAAGTGAAAAAGATAAAGAAGAATTAAGCTTGTTTAGTAAACATTTAGAAACACTTTATAATAATACTAGACAAGGTAAGAAAGAAGAGAGTATTATCACTAGTACTAATGATTTAGAAAAAATAAATAATCTAGTTATGAAACTATCTCCAGATGGAAGTGATAATTATAATATAGCAGATAGAGTAGTTAGAATGTTTTGTGGTTATGCTGGAATTGATACTTTAAAAGAAGCTAAAAATTTTATTAGTAATAAAGTGGGAAAAGCAGAACTTAGAAATACCGAAGAAGCAAAGAAAGATATGACTTTAGAAAAAGGAGATTTTATCAAAGGTATAGGAAATATAACTTACCTTGGAAATATGTTGCAGAATGGTAGTGTCTCAAAGGAATATTTAGGTGCTGATGCTACAAGTGATTTAACACCACTTGATACAGATGTATCAATGATTTTAAAAGATGACGGAACAATTTCTGAAAAAATATCTAAAACCGAAGCAGCAAGTTATGGACCAATTTATTTTGTTTTAAAAAACGATGATAGAGTTATGATAACAAGAGATAGTGAAGGAGAAAAAAACTTAAAGAATGATATGACCAAATTAGAAACTTTTTATACTGGTGTTATGGGTAGTGACCACTATGGTATTAGAACAGGTTTTTCGTCAAGTGATATAAATTATATAGTTACTGATAGTTATGATGAAAGAATAGGTCTTGAAATTGCTATGAATGGTTTTTATATTCCAGTTGCAAATGAAGAAGGGAAAATAACATTTTCTAGAGATGATTATGATAACTTAAGAAGTAAAATGAATGGTTTATCTTATTATGGAATGGATAATTATATTTTCTCCGATAATTTAATTACAGAAGAAACAGAAGAAATAAAGAATGAATTAGAAGATAATAATGTAGTAACAGATTCAAAAAGAGAAAAAATTAATAAAAAGATAGCAGAATCAATTAATAAATTAGGACTAGAATTAAAAGACAAAATTGATGGTGATTTAACAGAAGGAAAAATAGAATTAATCGACACTGGTTCAACAGGTCGTGGAACTAATAAACCAGGTGATGGTGATTTTGACTTTATGATGAGATTAGATAAAAGTATTATGCTAAAGCAAAATAAGTTAGCAGAGGTTAAAAATAATATATTAGAAGGCTTGGGAAAAGAAAATACCGATGAGATGACAGGAAATGGTGACTTTAGACTTAAAAATGTAAATATTGGTGAAGAAGTAGTTGATGTTGATATTAGTTTTGTCACCAAAACTGATAAAATAAATTATTCTACTGATATGGCCCTAGAGGATAGATTAGCAACTATAAGAAGATTAGATGAAGAAAAGTATCAATATGTAGTAGCAAACATATTATTAGCTAAACAAGTTTTAAAGGAAGCAAATGTTTACAAACCTAGTCGTTCTGATGCAAACCAAGGTGGTTTAGGAGGAGTTGGAATAGAAAACTGGATTTTACAAAATGGTGGTTCTTTTATTGATGCAACAAAAAGTTTCCTAACAGCAAGTGAAGATAAAAGTTTTGAGGAATTCAAACAAAACTATCAAATCTGGGATTTTGGGGAAAATCATATGGCTTCTAGTAAAAACTTATATCCACATGATAATTTCGTAGACAATATGAATAGTGACGGATATAAAAAAATGACTAGTACTTTAAAGAAATATATTAATACTTATAATAATAGTGAAACTATTCAAAAATAGAAAAAAGTTTTGCAATTTATTTAATAACTATTTATAATAAGAAATAAGAGTTACCATGGTAGTTCTTTGGAATAATTGAGGTTGGAGAGTAATATTAGCTATAATAAGGAGAATTATTATGGAAGAAGATTTTTATGTTACGGTAATTTTAGAAAGACATTATATTGGAAAAAATACTTTTGTCTTTAGTCCTTTAAGAGTTACCACTGGTAGTTATGATGAAAAAACAGAAATATTCACTGATGATACTGATGAAGAAGAATATTGTTCTATGCTTGATACCTGTCAGTTAACATCAGAAATACCGTATGCTTATAATAAGATTGTTACACAGAAAGAATTAAAAGAAAGTTATGGTGATATTGATGTATATGAAGCTATTTATGATTATGGAAAGTATATAAGTAATTTTGCTTACTTTGTAAATGTAGTTGATGGAAAACCAGCTTACTTTATAGTTGATTTTAGTAATCAAGGAATAGATTATGAAAATGCTAAACCAATTGAAAACAAAAAATTAACTCAAAAAGAAGAGTTTGATTTATTAGTAGAAGATGTAAAAAATGATAGATATACAGCTAGTCAGTTAAAAATTCTAAGAGATAGTATTAATAATGATAGAGAAAAATATGATGAAATAACTAAAATGATTGATGAAAAATTATCAGAACAAGAAGTTGTATCTTCAAATAATATTATAGATATTAATAAGATATATAAGGAGATAACTAAAGTATTAATAGCCCAAGATGCACCTACTAGAAGATTACTTGTAGAACTTACTAGGAAATTATCTGATACAGATGATGAATTAAAGAAGAATAGACCAGGCATTTTAATAACAGGAGCAACTGGTGTTGGTAAAACTAAATTATTAAGTTTAGTAGCAGAACAGTTAGATTTGCCATTTATGATAATTGATTCTACACAACTAACTATGCCTGGTTATGTAGGTAAAAATATTGAAGAATACTTATGGGATCTTTATGTTAATTGTGATAGAGATATTGAAAAAACAGAACATGCAATAATCTATTTTGATGAAATAGATAAAAAAGGATCGGATTCTAAATCTGATGTAGCAGGCCAAGGAGTTTTAAATACATTATTAAAGTTTTTAGATGGTACTACTTATAATGCTACAAGTGATATTCAGCATCCATATCTAGCTAATAGTGTTAATATTGATACATCTAAAATGATAGTGTTAGCAGGAGGAGCATTTGCTGACCTTTATGAGAAATTTAATAATAGGAAGGAAGCAGTAGGATTTAAAACTAAAGAAGAAAGTAAAAATAATAATCCTTCGATAGAAGACTTTTATAGTGTAGGTATGCCAAGAGAATTTATGGGAAGATTTCCAACTATTATTCATTTAAATGATTTAAGTAAAGAAGATTTAAAGGATGTATATACTAAGTCTTTGGAATCACCTTTAAAAAAGGAACAAACTCATTTTCAAAAAGTAGGAGTAAAACTAACTGCTACTGATAGTTATATAGATGCTATTGCTAATAAGGCTTATGAATTAAAGTATGGAGCAAGAGGATTAGCAGGTCTAACTTTAGAAAGTACATGGATGGCTTATGATGATGTAGTTATTAATAAAGGAAAATATAAAGAAGTAATAGTATCTAAAGAAACATTGGATAACCCTGCTAATTATAAAGTAGTAGAAAAAGAAAAAGTTCTAGTAAAAAAATAGGAAAAGCATTATTTAACTTTTCCTTTTTTTAATATTAAAGTCTTAACAAATTTTTCTTCTTCCATCTTAGCTATTTTCTCATAATCTTGTTCAATATAAGACTTTCCTAAATAAGGATATAAATCTATACCATGTTTATATTCATGTATATTTATTTTCATAGTTGCAAGATTCTTAATTTTTGGTACACAGATATTTATTTCCTTTAGAATATCATTTTCTACATATGGATAACATCCATAAAAATCAATGCCTTTTTTAAAATCAACATCAATGGTCTTAGAATGATTCATCAAATAATAAATAGCATCATATTGATGATAATAGTTAATTAAATCTTCCTTTGTAAGTGTAAGACCGACAACTTCTTGAACGATTGATTTATCATGTGTGATAGATAAAAATTTCTTTTCGGGAAAAGTATAATTACTTCCATCTTCTAAAGCTGTTAAATACTCCTCACCTAAAGAATTATAATGTTTAAAAGTATTTTCGTTTGAAAAATCAATTCTCATTAATACATTTTGCAATGTTTCAGTATCTTGTATCTTATCGAAATTATCAATAATATAAGAAAGATAAGAATTCTCTTCTTTAGTTATTAGTAAATATTCTTTTAAAGAAGAAAGCAAAACTTTTCTATTATCTTTTTCTTCAGGCTTAGTAAGTGAAGCAAGATAAGTTGTTAAATAATTTTTAGTTAAAGTTAAAAATTCTAATCTATTTA
>JAQXHT010000103.1 GCA_029007415.1 bacterium | reverse complement strand
ATACCATAATCTAACGGATTAGGTAAATGATAAAGAAAAGCATCTAAGTTACGTTTCGCAGCAACTTTAGAATCTAACTGTCTAATAGAACCAGCGGCAGCATTTCTAGTATTTTGAAGAAGGGGTAAATTCTTCTCTTTTCTTTCTTCATTAAGCTTCTTTAAAGTATCTTTCCCCATAAATATTTCCCCACGAACTTCTATCGTCACTGGTTCTTTTAATTTAAGAGGGATACTTTTAATCGTCTTAACATTATGCGTAATATCTTCACCAACTACTCCATTACCACGTGTAGAAGCTGATACAAAGATACCATCTTCATAATGTAGAGAAACAGATAAACCATCTATCTTTAATTCACATACATATTCTGGATAAAAACCATTACTTTCAATTCTCTTTAGAAAGGCAAGTATTTCTTCTTCACTAAACACATCTCCTAAAGAAAGCATAGGAATAGTGTGTTCTACTTTTTTAAATGATTCTATTACTTCCCCACCAACATGTAAAGTCGGAGAATCTTGTCTTTTCCAATCAGGATGATTTTTTTCAATCGTTTCTAATTCTCTTAAATATTTATCAAACTCCTGATCAGTAATAGTTGGATTATCTTTAACGTAATAGTTGTAATTGGCATCATTTAAGATATCAATTAACTCATTCATTCTTTCTATTGATTCTTGATTCATGGTTAATCATCTCCTCTACCAAAGTTTATTTGGATAAATTTTTTCTTCAATTAATTTATTAATAGCAGTTACTACTTCCTCTTTATCTTCACGATAAGTTACACCATGCCAGACACTATCTGTTTTTAATAAATCAACTGTTACTTTCTTTTCATTCATAGCACTTCTTACAACATCTGGTATTAAAAATTCACATTTAGATAAATCTTCTTTGTTTTCTTCTAAGAAGACAGCTAATTTCTTTTCTAACACTTCAAATATTTGTGGTGTAAATAAAAGTAAATTCATGGATACTAACGTATCTTCTGTTACTTTGAAAGGTTCACTACCATTTAAAGGAGAAGCGACTATCTCACCATTAACTCTTTCAACACTACTCTCGATTAAATCTACTAATTCACCATTTTCTTCCTTACAAATTCCTCTTTTAGCTGCTCCATTAGGACTTAATGTCTTACTTACAGAGTAACCAACTACAGCATAGTGCTCATCATCAATTGTATCTAGATATTTACTAGCTACAAAATAAGCATCTCTTCCATAGAAATCATCAGCATTGATGATAGCAAATGGAGTATCAATTTTATCTTTAGCACATAATATAGCATGCCCAGTTCCAAGTGGTTTTACTCTTTCTTTTAAAGCTGGATAGGCTTCTTCTAGATTACTAGCATCTTGGAAGACATATTCTGTTTCAATATGTGACTCTACTCTCTTTCCTACTGTTTCTTTAAATAAATTATAATTTTCTTCTTTAATAATAAATACTACTTTCGTAAATCCTGCTAATTTAGCATCATAAATAGAATAGTCGATTAAGAACTCTCCATTAGGACCCATTGGTTCTATCTGTTTAAGTCCTCCAAATCTACTTCCCATTCCAGCTGCCATTACTAATAACGTTTTTTGCATAATACTTTTCCCTTTTCCTTTCTTATATTTCTATTAACTATTGCTAATCCTCCTAATAAATCATCAGATTTTATAGTTGAATTAGGAGTGATTTGATTCAAATCATAAAGCTTAATAGAATAATTTTTAGCTTCTTTACTCACTTCTAGTGATAAAGTTTCATCGTTATTTAATTCATAATCAATATTTTCAAGCATTGAAAAAAATGAGGTATCTTCTAATTTTACAAATGGCTTATTTTTCACTCTTTTCTTAACAAATCCCTTTGCATCACCTGTTAATACCATATTATAGCCATTACTAAGTTTACTATCAATTAAGGAATAAATCTTCTCATAGTCAGAATAAAACCATAATAAATAATTAGTTAATTTATTCATCGCTTCATAAAAAGAATTTCCATCTGCTAAAATCATTGTTCTATTGTCAGTATTCTTTTTAATAACTGCTTCATAAATCCCATTTTCTCTATAATAACTGACTAGTAAAGTGTTACAATCAGATAAATTTGCATCAATAATAGAAGAATGATAAACACCTTGCATATCATCCCTTGATAGTACAACTTCTTCATCAGTAAGTAGTTTCACTATACTACCAGTCACCATTTGTGAATCATTTTTACTAAGTTTAAATTGATAACCTAATTTTAATATATTATCTAGCTTATTCATATCTTTTCCCCCTAAACTTTTGCTAAACTCTTATGATTTTTAAGTAATTTCTTAACTCCATATGGTAATGGAAATGCTACTGTTACTAAAGAACCAGTAACTTCTAGTACCTTTCCTCTTCCAAAGTGATCATGAACAACATAATCACCTACTGCATAGTCAACATCTTCATCTCTTAAGACATTTTCAACAACTATTTTCTTTTCAGGTTCCCTGCTAGCACTATTATTAGTGTCTAATAGTGATTTATCTATCTCCCCTAAGAATCTACTTGGTGGATTAACTTGTTCATTACCAAAAAGAACTCTTCTTCTAGCATTTAATAAATATAGCTTTTCTTTCGCTCTAGTTATTGCTACATAACAAAGTCTTCGCTCCTCTTCCACATCATAACTACTATATAAACTATTCATATGAGGGAAAATTCCTTCTTCTAACCCAATAACAAAAACGATATCAAATTCCAATCCTTTAACAGAATGAACTGTCATCAAACTGACTTTATCGGTTCCATCACTATATTCATCTTTATCATTAACTAAACTAACTTCATATAAGAAGTCTTCTAATGATACTAAACCTAATCTTTCTTCAAAAGCTTTAGTAATTGATTTAAATTCTTTCAAGTTCTCAAGTCTAACTTCTGCTTCAATAGTTTTCTCAGCTTCTAACTCTTTCTTCATTGAACTAGCATCTAAGACTTTATCGATTAATTCTGTTAAACTAACCTTCTCTGCTTCTTTCTTTAAAGTTAAAATCATATCTTTAAAAGCTTGTTCTTTTCCACCATCTATCGCTTCAAATAAACTTGAGTTATTTTCATCCGCTCTTGTTTGTAATGCTTGAATAGATTTTAAACCAATACCTCTTTTAGGAGTATTAATTACTCTTAAAAAACTAACATCATCTTTCTCATTATAGATTAACTTTAAATATGCTAATAAATCTTTAATTTCTTTTCGTGAATAGAAACTTAAACCACCAACTATATGATACGGAATACTATCTTTTAGTAATTCTTCTTCCATTACACGGGACTGAGCATTAGTTCTATAAAGAATAGCTACTTCATTAAGTGGCTTACCAGCTTTTTGTATTTTCTTAATAAAACTTGCTACTTGATGCGCTTCATCTAACTGGTCATAAGCACGATAATAAGTAACTTTTTCCCCATCACCTTTAGTAGACCAAAGATTCTTTTCTTTTCTACTTTGATTATTCTTTATAACACAGTTAGCAGCATCCAAAATATTTTTAGTAGAACGATAATTCTGTTCTAGTTTAATACTAAGAGCATTTTTATAATCTTTTTCAAAGTTTAAAATATTTTTGTAATTAGCTCCTCTAAAACCATATATCGCCTGATCAGCATCTCCCACAACACAAATATTTTTATACTTAGCACTTATCATTTTTGATAAAATATATTGCGCTTCATTGGTATCCTGATACTCATCTATCAAGATATATTTATATCTATTCTGATAATGTTCTAAGATATCTTTATTCTTACGGAATAACTTTATAGGAAGTACTAATAAATCATCAAAATCAACCGCATTACTGCTTTTTAATTTTTCTTCATACTTTTCATATACTTCATAAATAACTTTATCATAGTCATTACCGATATATTTTTCATAATCTTTAGGACTCATCAATTCATTTTTACAACTACTTATCTTGTTTTTAATCGCTTTCGGATTATACTGCTTTACATCATAGTTAAGTTCTTTAACTATCTTCTTAACAATTGTTAAAGAATCATCACTATCCATAATTACAAAATTAGGTTCATAACCTAGGTCTTTACAGTTTTCTCTTAGTAGTTTTAACCCAAAAGAGTGAAATGTTGAAATCTGTATCCATCTTGCTTCCTCACCAATTAAATTTTCAACTCGCTCTTTCATCTCTTTAGCAGCTTTATTAGTAAAAGTAATAGCAAGTATCTCATAAGGTGATACTTGTTTTTCTTTAATCAAATAGGCTATTTTCGTTGTTAATACTTTAGTTTTTCCACTTCCTGCTCCTGCTAGAATAAGAAGAGGTCCGTCATTATATAAGACTGCTTTTTTCTGTTCAGCATTTAACTGGTCTAACTCCATCTTCCTTCCTCCTCGTTCTACATTATTATAACTTAAATCCCCTTGTAAATCTAGCAAAGGCAAAAAAAAGAATAGATTTTTTTCTATTCTCCCATACCTTGATATAAGCGATTTAAATCACTTAAAGGATTTTCTTGTTTTATAGCTTCTTTTTCTTTCTCTTCTTTTAGAATTTTAAGCATTAATTTATAATCATCTAAAGTAAATGGGTCTTGCTTTGGAGTATCTTGAACTAGTTGATGGTCTTCTACTGGTTGTTTTATATAAATGTTTTCTGTTTTTTGGGGTACAAAAGTTTCATCTTCTACGAAACAATTTTTATCTTCACTAATTTTAGTAACTTTGTTTTCTTGATACTTACGTATAAAATGATACGCAACCAAAACTAAGACCCAAGTAACGAATAGAAACATACTAAATTCTAAAAGACTACGAACCTTATCGCTACTATACAAAGCGGTTAAATCAAAGACATTTACTTTTAAGCTATTAACAAGACTTAAAACTAAGACTAGGAAATAAACCAATAAGCCATAAATTATTGAGTTTAATACTTTAATTACTCTAGATACCTTTTTACTAAAGATACTAACTAAAGTAATTATGGTTGCAATTAAAAGTATTAGAATATATATTACTATATTAGGAAAGTAATAACTAATAAATACCTGGTTAACTGCATAATCTACAAGTGTTCCAAAACTATTTCCATATTGAACTACTAAGTAGATAAAGAAAGCTGAATAGATTAGAAAATATGTTTTTCTACTTTGTTTTTTATTAGCATTATTAGTAGTACTAAATAAATAGATTAAGACTGCTATTGCTAAGAAAAATACAATGTATAGAGGTGATGAGGATATCACACTCCAAATAATATTTAATTTTTCATTTAGCGATACTGGACTCATCACCAACACCCCCTTTTATTCTTATGATACATTAACTAGACTAGCAACATAAATGGTTTGAGTTGTGCTATCGTTGTTTGTACACGTAATTAGTGTCAATGTTGTCTTAGATCTGTTTCTCCTTATAGTAAGAGTTCCTGTTTTTGCTTGTTTTGATATATCTTCAATTTGATATGTGTACTTGTGATTCTTATATGTAACTATAGCTTGATCACCAACACTTAATTGATATAAATCATTAAAGAAAGCCTTCCAACCAGTCCCAGAATGACCAGCAATAATTAGGTTGCCATTTTTCTTTGTTGGCATTGAGCTTCCTTTAATTACTTGAATATTACTCTCCACATTATTCTGTGGTGATTCAATATTATAAAAGCCCCTATTAAATCCTATCTTTGGTATCTCCAAATAACCTATATAATGTTCTAAGTCAGTGTCTTCTTCTTGTTCTTTTTCCTCTTCTTCTACTCCTTCATCAGTTGAAGAAACATTCTGAACATCAAAATTAGTGTTTAGTTGCTCATTGATATAATCATAAGCAACTAAACGTTTCTTGTTAATAAAGTTATAGAATATTAGGAAAAGACTACCGACTATTAGTATTGCTCCAATGAGAGCTACTAGATTTGCAGATAATTTTTTATTTTTGTTTCTTACCATTCTTATATGCAAAACCAACACCGGATAATAGAGCAATTGAACCTATAACACCAGGAATTATGGAATCATTGCTTCCTGTATTTGGAACTTCAACAACTTCGCCTTCCTTTTCGTTTTCTACTGTAACACTAGCAACTGTATTACCATCACTAATTGTAAAGTAATAAGTAGCTTCGTTCTTCTTGTAACCACTAGGTGCTTCAACTTCGTATACACTATATTTACCATCTTTTAAATCTTTAATGGTATAAGGTTCTTCTGTACTAACAAAGTCTGCAATAACTTCACCTTGTTCATTTTTAACTACTAAGTGAGCTCCCGCAAGTGGTTGACCTGTAGATTTATCAATTTTTACAATATTAACTAATTTAGTCAATGCTGTATTTTCAATTTTTAATGTTATATCACGATTAGTATCACTAATTGTGAATTTAGTTTCTTCCTTACTGATTTTATAACCAGCAGGTGCTTTTGTTTCTTTTAAGGTATATGTACCATTAGCTAAGTTTTGAATTACATGAGCTTTACCAGTTGAAGTCCAAGATGTAATCTTCTTACCAGAGTTATCATATAATGTAAATTCTGCTCCAGCTAAAGCTACTTTAGTTTTAGAATCAATTTTAATTATTGATACTTTACTATAAGCTGTATTTTCAACTTTTACTGTTATATCACGATTACTATCACTAATAGTAAATTTAGTTTCTTCTTTACTGATTTTATAACCAGCAGGTGCTTTTGTTTCTTTTAAAGTATAAGTACCATTAGGTAAGTTTTGAATTACGTGAGCTTTAGTAGTTGAAGTCCAAGATGTAATTTTCTTACCAGAATTATCATATAGAGTAAATTCTGCTCCAGCTAATCCTGCTTTAGTTTTTGAATCAATCTTAGTTATTGATACTTTACTAGTTGATAAACTAAGAGTTGTTTTTCCTGATAATGTTGTATTTGTTGGATATAAAGCTTTTCCATAAACGTTTTGTACTGATGTATCACTTGATTTATATTCATAAGCTTTATATGTTGTTGCTTTACTCTTAACATTAACTGTAATACTTGTCTTTAAGCTTTGTGCTTTTTCTACTGGAATTCTTATTTTAAAGCTTTCATTGTTAGCAAATGATGAAGATTCACTTGAAGCTGATGAACTAACAATTTGAGTTCCTTGTGGAGCTCCATCTAATGTAACTGTATATTTTCCAGTTAAATTTTTGCCTGTAACACTAATATCATTTGATTCATAATATTTTTTGTCACTAGATAATTTCATTGTACTACTCTTACTATTAACTGTAAGACTTGGTGTTGAATAATCTTTTACCTTTTTAGCTTCACTTACTAAATTTTTGATGTATTTTCTTAACCCTTTAGGGTCACTTCCATTAGTTTTGAAACTATTTGATAAGTTGCTTGAACCAGTTGTATCATCCAAATACCACCAAACAGCAGCTTGTGTAATATAGTAATCATAATCACTATTTCCTGTAATATTCTTAGATGGATAACCATTCTCTAAGATATAAGCCACTCCAGCAGGAGCCTCACCTACAAGTGTCATTTTTTCGCCATGTGGTGTTCCTTTATGTAAGTCATTACAATAAACATATCCACCTTTACTGTTTATTTTCTTACCAAAATGATAGTTAGCAATATAACCATCAAGTGTTTTTTCAGACTTAGCTGTAAAAGACTTTGGAACAGATGTTGCTTCTACATTTAATACAAGTCCTGAAAAAAATGAACTAATCATCATTACTACTAATGATAACATTCCCAATCTTTTTAGATTATCTTTTTTCATATTTATCCCCCTAATCTCCATTGGTGCCTATATTATACCACCAAAGTGTTTAAATAGCAAGAGTTTTGTCCTTTATAGTCTATCTTGCTGCCAACCCTTCCTCATTTGTGGCTAGATTATATCACGAAATAAGAAAAAAGTCAAATAGTAAGTGCTTTAAGCTATGTATTTATTATACTACGTAGTAAGAAAACTTTATCAAAAAAAGACAAACATTTTGTCTCTTTATCTAGTAATCTTCTTTCTTCAAATCATTCTTAGCAGTCAATTTAACTTTCATATTATCAACTTTATAAACAATATCACATAACTGTTCAATATCTTCTTTTATATGAGTTGCTAGAATAATAACTTTTCCCTTCTTTTTCTCTTCTAAAAGAATCTTTCGCAAAGTATTAACACTATCA
>JAQXHT010000102.1 GCA_029007415.1 bacterium | reverse complement strand
GTTGTATCTGATAAGATACTAATGAAATTGTTATTCATATTTGTCTCCTTCCATAAGATGATTATTTTTGCTTTTTCGAAAAAGTGACACCATCTTAACAGGTTCAAAACTAAATAGCAAATCGGGAATTTGGCATTTTCCTCTACTAAATACCCCTCAATTTGTTAAATTCAGCTGGCAAAATGAAAAATTCAGGTCGAACAAGTACCTGAATTTGCAAAATCTACCCTAAAAAAGTAAAAATTTAACTTTTACACCATTTTACATAAATGTTCAAAAAAAGTCGAAAAATGTCTTGCAAAGAAAGTGTAAACCTATTTACAAAAAAATAGAAAATGTGTAATATAATAATAAGCAGTGGAACAAAGTGGAGCAAGGTAGGGGGATTGTTAAGCTTATAGGAAACTTTACCATACACTAGAGTTTCAAAAGAAGATATTTATCCACTATCAAACTTTGAAACTATAACTTGCAAGCCTTCTCTTCTACCTTTTATTAAAAATGATGTTAGACGATTCGCTGGAATTTTTTATCAGGTGCTTCCACTTGCGATAAAGCGATTTAATAAGAAAATAGTCATATCATCATTGCTACTTAATAGTCTACTTAGAAAAAGTGTATGGAAAGTAAAAGTGGACAAAAATTTTATAAGCGAAAAGTAGAATGAACTAGAAACTATACTACTCCAGCTAAAACTAGAGGAAGGACTGTTTAAGAATGAAAGAAATACATAAAAGCGTTTTACTACAAGAGGCAGTTGACTCTCTTTCTTTAAAAGAAGACTCTGTTGCAGTAGATATGACCTTAGGGTTTGCTGGACATAGTAGTGAAATATTAAAAAGAATAAAAAAGGGTTACTTGTTCGCCTTCGACCAAGACCGTGAAGTTTTTACCTATAGTAGGAATCGTCTTAGTGCTATAGGTGATAACTTTGAACTTATTCATGCTAACTTTAGTGAAGCAAAAGAAGAATTATTAAAACGAAATGTCACTAAAGTTGACGCTATATTATATGACTTAGGGGTGTCTAGTTATCAACTTGATAACAGTGAACGTGGTTTTAGCTATAATAATGATGCAACTCTTGATATGCGGATGAATAGAGAAAATCCACTCACAGCAAAAATAGTTGTTAATACTTATTCGGAAAGTGAATTAACAAGAATATTTAAACAATATGGAGAAAGTAAATTTGCCAGAAATATAGCTCGAAACATCGTCAAAAAACGTCAAGAAAAAGAGATAACTTCTACCTTGGAATTAGTAGATATCATTAAAGAAGCTGTTCCTATCAAAGAAAGACTTAAAAAACATCCTGCCAAACAAATATTTCAAGCGATTAGAATAGAAGTTAATAAAGAATTGGATGTTTTAGTATCATCACTTAATGATTCATTATCATTACTTAATGTAGGAGGAAGATTAGCAGTAATAACCTTTCATTCACTAGAAGATAAGATAGTAAAAGATACCTTTAGAAAAGTAAGTGAAGTAGATTCACTAAGTAAAGGTCTTCCTAATATTCCCGCTGATAAGTTGCCAGACTTTAAAATAATAACAAAGAAAGGCATAGTACCAACTGAGGTAGAGGAAGAAGAAAATCATCGGGCACATAGTGCGAGACTTAGAGTGATAGAAAAAATAAAATAGAAAGGGACTGATTGTTATGGCAAAGAAAAAACTGAAAAAAAGAATTAAAATGAGTAAGTTTGAACGCTTACTGTATATTTTTGCTATAACATTATTAGTTACTTTACCCGTTGCAATCGTCTTTTCAAAAGCTACTTTATCACAGATTAACTTTGAAGTAGAAAAACAAAAAAAACAAATAGAAGCTCAAACGAAAACGAATGAGAGTTTATCTATGAAAATAAATGAGTTAGCTTCTCTTGATAAAATACAAGAAGTTGCTAAAAATGAAGGTTTAAGTTATAATAATGATAATATAAAGAATGTAGAAGATGAAAAGTAGGCGGTGAAAATCTTTATGCGAAAAAAGAAACCTAGAAATAATGTTAAACTAAGTAAGTTATTTATTATAGGGTTTCTTTTTTTGTTTGCTTTAATGATTGGAAGAGTTGTCTTTTTAGGACTATCAAAGAATGTTGATGGAGTTGATTTGCAAGCTTTAGCTAGTAAAAGAACGACAAAGACTGATACAATAAAAGCACAAAGAGGAACTATTTATACTAAAGAAGGGGAAGTTTTAGCTCAGAATGTTTCTTCTTATAAGTTAATAGCTTACCTTGATGAGAGGCGAACTACTAATAAAAATAAACCACAACATGTTGTTGATAAAGACTTAACAGCAGAAAAATTAGCACCTATCTTAGGAATTAATAAAGAAGAAATTTTAACCTATTTAAACAAAACAGGTGTTTATCAGACCGAATTTGGTAGTAAAGGAAAAGGTCTAACAGAACTAACCAAAGAAAGAATAGAAGCTTTAAACTTACCAGGACTAGACTTTGAAGAAAGTTTTAAAAGATACTACCCAAAAGGAGATTTCCTATCTTATATAATAGGTTATGCTAAAGAAGATAATGATACTTCGAAACTAACCGGAGAAATGGGACTAGAAAAGTATTACGACAAAACCTTATCTGGAACTGATGGTTATACTACTTATCAAAAAGATTTAAGAGGATATAAAATAGCTGGTACTAAAGAAGTTAGTAAAAAAGCTGAAGATGGAAATAATATCTATTTAACCATCAATAATAATATTCAATTCTTTGTAGAACAAGCTTTAGATGAAGCGGAGAAAGAAACTAGTTTTGAGTGGTTTACGATTGTAGTAGCAGATGCTAATACAGGGGCGATACTAGCAGCATCATCATCACCATCTTTTGACCCTAATAAAAGAAATTTAACTAATTATTTAGACCTTAATATTGCTCTTCCTTATGAACCAGGTAGTACAATGAAGATATTTACTTATATGGCGGCTATGGAAAATGGGGTTTATAATGGTAATGAAACTTATCATTCAGGTGTTTATAAAACCACTGATGGTACCGAAATAGGTGACTGGAATAGAGCTGGTTGGGGTGATATTACTTTTGATAAAGGTTTTGCTCTATCTAGTAACGTCGGTGTTATTAACTTAATTAAACGTCATATGAATGCTGATATGTTAAGGAGTTATTTTAAGAAATTAGGCTTTTCAAAGAAGACAGGTATTACTCTTCCGAATGAAGCGACTGGAAAGTTAAGTTTTAAATATGAAACCGAAATCTTTAATGCTGGTTTTGGTCAAGGAATAACAACGACACCAATCCAAAATGTTCAAGCTTTAACTTCTCTTACTAATAAAGGAGTAATGTTAAAACCATATATCGTTGATAAAATTGTCAACCCTAATACCAATGAAGTTGTTTATGAAGGAAAAAGAACAGAAGTTGATAAAGTTGCTAGTGAAGAAACTGTTAATAAAATGAAAGATTTAATGTGGGATACGGTAAATGGTAAAGGGAATACTGGAGCTGGTTACAAACTAGAAGGTTATGACTTAATCGGAAAAACTGGTACGGCGCAGATAGCTGATGAGTCAAGTGGTGGTTACTTAAGTGGTAGTAATGATATAATTTCTTCCTTTGCTGGGGTTTATCCTAAAGAAGACTCTAAAGTAATTATTTATGCTTCTGTTAAACGTCCTGCTGGTGGTAAACAAAATGTTATTTGGAAAGCAGTTAAAGATATAGTGGTTAATATAAGTAAATACTATGGCACAAATCCCACGGATACAACTGTTTCTAAATTAAAAACTTATACTTTAAACTCCTATACTAATAAAACTGTCGAAGAGGCGACGACTGACCTTACTAAAAAAGGAATGGAAGTAGTTCAAATTGGTAATGGTAATAAAGTTATTTCTCAGTACCCAAATGCTAAAGAAAAAGTAGCAAGTGGTTCTAAAGTGTTTTTAATTACGAATGATAGTAATCAAACTATGCCAAATCTAGTTGGTTTATCAAGAAAACAAGCTGAAGAAGTGTTAAAACGTCTTGATGTAACAGTAACCTTGGATGGTAGTGGTTATGTCACCGAGCAAAGTGTTGCAGTTGGTACAAAAATCGAAAAAGGAATGAATATAACCTTAAAATTAGCCAAAAAATTCTAAAAAATAGCTAAAGATAGTAGAAAAATAAACGGAAAAGCTTTTAATGCAACGTAGTTTATAGTATAATGAGAAAAGGATAGGGGTGATACGATGCAGTTGATAACTAGTTTAGATGTTGGTAATGAAGAAATTAAAGTCATTGTCGCTAGTGCTTGTAACAATAAATGTCACGTTTTAGCTTCTACCTCTATTAGAAGTTCGGGTATTAAGAAAAATACGATTTATAACGATAAAAAGTTAAGAGAAACGATTAAATTAGCAATTACTAAAACAGAAGAAAAGATAAGTATGAAAATTAAAGAAGTAATTCTTTTAATCCCTTCAACCACTTCCAAGATGACGATAGAAACAGGACTTGTTGATATAAAAGATGGTGTCGTAAGAGGAGAAGATATCAGGCGAGCTTTAAATGATGCTAGAAGTGATAGTTATGCTGATGATAGAGAATTTGTTAGTGCGCTACCTATTTCTTTTACAGTGGATGATAACTTAAGTGTTAGTAATCCTATTGGGGAAGAAGGGGAAAAACTTTTTGTTAAAGCAGTTATATCGACTAGTTTAAAGAGTGAGATTTATCCACTTATTCAACTGGTTTCATCACTAGGTATTTCTATTGTTGATATCATTCACAAGAGTCAAGCTGATTATTATGCGATAAATAATAGTTCACTTGATAGAAAACTTGGTTGTATCGTTAACTTAGGAGGAGATGTTACGACTGTTTCTATCTTTAATAAAGGAATAATGATTAAAAATTCTTACATACCACTTGGTAGTAGCAGTGTTGATAAAGATATAGCTTTTATTTATAAAGTGCCAATTAAAACAGCAAGACATTTAAAAGAGACATTTGCTCTTGCTGTGCCACGTTATGCTGATAAGTATGATAGTATTGATGTAGATACGGAAGAAAAGAAGAAAATTACTATTAATCAAACAGAGATTAGTAAGGTAATAGAATCGAGATTAAATGAAATTTTAAAACTTGCAAAAAATGAAATAAATCGCTTAACAAAACGGGAAATAAGTTATATAATTATAGTGGGTGGTATCAGCGAATTAGCTGGATTCAATTATATAGTAGAAGATGTTTTGGGACGCAATGCTTACTGTCTTAATATGCAAGAGATGGGAGCAAGACACAATAAATATACAAGTGCCTTTGGTGCGACCCAATATTTTTATAAGAAGTGCTTATTACAAGAAGAAGATATTTCTTGTTTTCCGTCCGAGATAGCTAGCGTATTTTTATCACCAAAGAAAAGAAGCACAGGAAACGAAAATATGGTTCATAGATTTTTGCACCATTTTTATGATAAATAACAGTTAAGGAGGAACAAACTATGGGAAATGGACTAGAAATGGATCAATTAGCAAAGATTAAGGTAATTGGTTTAGGTGGCGGTGGAGGAAATGCCGTTAATAGAATGGTTGAGTCTGGAGTTAAAGGCGTTGAATTTATCGTTGCTAATACAGACTTACAAGTATTAAATAATTCAAAAGCTGACGTTAAGATACAATTAGGTGCTAATCTTACTGATGGCTTAGGAGCAGGAAGTAAACCTGATATTGGTCGTGAAGCAGCTCTTGAAAGTAAAAAGGAAATAGAAGATGCCTTAACTGGTGCTGATATGATTTTTATTACTTGTGGAATGGGAGGTGGAACAGGAACTGGTAGTGCTCCTGTTGTTGCTGAAATAGCCCAAGGTTTAGGTGCTTTAACTGTTGCTATTGTCACAAAACCATTTACTTTTGAAGGAAAGAAGCGAATGGATAATGCCTTAAGAGGTCTAGCTGAACTTGAAAAGCACGTTGATACTTTAATCGTTATACCAAATGATAGATTAAGAGAAATTATTGATAAAACAACACCTATGCTTGAAGCATTTAAAGAAGTAGATAATGTTTTACGTCGTGGTGTTCAATCAATTTCTGATTTGATTGCAGTAGTTGGTCTTGTAAACCTTGACTTTGCTGATGTTCAATCTGTTATGAAAGATTCTGGTCATGCCATTATTGGTATTGGTATCGGTATGGGTGAAGATAGAGCTATCGAAGCTGCTCAACAAGCGGTATCTAGTCCGTTACTTGAAACTAGTATCGCGGGAGCAACGGATGCTATCATTAATATTACTGGTGGTGTTAACTTAACTTTATTTGAAGCTGAACAAGCTGCTGAAGTAGTAAGAGCGGCTTCTGGAACAGATATTAATACTATCTTTGGTTCAGTAATTAATGAAAATCTATCAGATGAAGTTATTGTAACAGTAATTGCTACTGGTTTTGATAAAAGAGCCAAAGAAGAAGCACAAAAACCAGTATTCTCTAATGTCCAACCTACAAGACGTAGTAGGGGTGAAGAAATGGGTTATGGTTCACCACTTCCAAGAATAGATACTTCTCTTGATGAAGATGATGATAGTGAAGTATTAGGAAACGATTATGACTTACCACCATTCTTAAGAGATAAAAACTTTTAGAAAATAGCATATCGATGATATGTTTTTTTTAATAATGCTTGACGAACAAATATTCTATAGATATAATAGAAGAAATAGAAACCGGAAAGGAACGATAAAATGATAGCAAAAGTATTAGTGGAAGTAATGAGTAAAGCTGTAGATAAGACTTTTTCTTATTTAGTTCCTGATGATTTGGTTACTATAGTAGCAGTTGGGGAAAGAGTAGTTGTTCCTTTTGGAAATAGACAAGTAGAAGGGTTTATTCTAGAATTAACGACTAAAGTAGATGAAGATTATAAGCTTAAAGAAATAATTAGTATAGATAATGATATTATATTAAATGAAGAATTACTTTTACTAGGAAAAAAAATTAGTGAAATGACTTTAGCGCCATTAATTAGTTGTTATCAAGCGATGCTTCCTAAAGCTTTAAAAATAAAGAATAAAAAGGAAATAACAAAGATTTATGAGACGTTTTATACTGTTAATAAAAATAATGATAGTAAATTAACGGAAAAGCAGTTGGAAATAGTAAATTTAATCGGGGATAGAACGGTTAGTGAAAAAGAATTAATAGAGATAAGTAAAACAAGACTTAATTTGTTAGTAACTAAAGGAGTTCTTTTAAAAGAAAAAATTGAAAGTTATCGTTTAAAACATAATGATGCTATTACTAATCATAATACTTTAACACCTTTACAAGAGAAAGTAACTAAAGAGATAATTACTAGCTCTGATTTAGTTTATCTTTTACATGGTGTGACTGGTTCTGGGAAAACAGAAGTTTATATGTCTTTAATCGAAGAAGGGTTGAAACGAGGAAAACAAAGTATTGTTTTAGTTCCTGAGATATCTTTAACTCCTCAGACTTTAAGACGTTTTGAACAACGATTTGGTAGCAGAGTAGCTATTTTTCATAGCGCTTTATCAGATGGCGAAAGATATGATGAATATCGCAGGGTAGCAAGAGGTGAAGCTAGTTTAGTTATCGGTACTAGAAGCGCTATTTTTGCGCCGTTACAAGATATCGCTTATATTATTATGGATGAAGAGCATAGTGATTCTTATAAACAAGAAAATACACCCAAGTATGAGACAAAAATGGTTGCTATCGAGCGGTGTAAATATCATCAAGCTAAATTAATTTTGGGAAGTGCTACGCCAACTCTTGAAAGTTATGCTAGAGCCTTAAAACACGTTTATCATTTAGTAAGTTTAACAGAACGAGTGGGGGGAAGAAGTCTTCCAGTAGTAAAGTTTGTTGATATGAATAAAGCGATTGCTACTTCAAAAGGCCATTTTTCTTTAGAATTAATTAAGGCGATAGAAGAAACTATAGCAAGAGATGAACAAGTAATTCTTCTTCTTAATCGAAGGGGTTATTCTTCAGTTTTATCTTGTAAGAATTGTGGTTATGTAATGAAGTGTCCCAACTGCGACATTTCTTTAACCTATCATAAAACTAGTAACTTATTAAGATGTCACTATTGTGGTTATGCGACTAATTATCCGAGAATCTGTCCTGAATGTAAAATGGATTCTTTAAGAGACTTAGGGGTTGGAACAGAGAAAATTGAAGAAGAAGTAAAAACTCTATTCAAAGATGTTAAAGTCTTACGAATGGATGTTGATACGACGAGTAGAAAGAATGCACACCAGAAAATTATTGAAAGTTTTGGTAAGGGGGAAGCTTCTATTTTGATTGGTACGCAAATGGTGGCGAAAGGTCTTGACTTTCCTAATGTTACTTTAGTGGGAGTAATTAATACAGATACTTCTTTGATGATACCAGATTTTCGAAGTAGTGAAGTTACTTTTGATTTATTAAGTCAGGTAGCAGGACGTTCTGGGCGTAGTAGAGAAGGAATAGTTATCTTTCAGACTTATAATAAAGAGCATTATGCAATAGAATCAGCTAAGGAACATAACTATCTAAAGTTTTATAAAGAAGAAATGTCAATTAGAAAGATAATGAAATATCCACCTTATTACTATCTAGTATTAGTGAAAATTAGTAGTAAGGAAGAAAATACTTGTTTAATAGAAGCAACTAGATGTTTTAAAGTCTTAGAAAAGTATTTAGATAAAACTATTCTTTTAGGACCTACTAAAGCGATGATATTTAAAAAGATGAATATTTATTCTTACCAGATAATTTTAAAATATCAATATCAAGATAACTTATATGAAATTCTTGATAAATTACTTAAATATTATGCTACTAAAAAGATAGTAGAAGTATCCGTTGATTTCAATCCATTGCATTTATAACATTTTTCAACAAAAAATAACATAATATGTAGTGGTGATAAAATGTTATTTCAACTATTTAATAGTTTAAGAGGTTTCTTTACTTTTACGGCTAGTTATTCTAATCAAGTCTTTAAAGAACCATTATCAAAAGAAGAGGAAGAAGACTGTATCAAGAGAATGCAACAAGGGGATAAGGAAGCTAGAAATGATTTGATTGAACATAACCTACGTTT
>JAQXHT010000101.1 GCA_029007415.1 bacterium | reverse complement strand
TCTATCCCTTAAAAAGATATTATAGACAAGTCTAGCAGAACCGATAGTTTTATTTATTAGAATCTTTTACTCTACATTTGGATAAAGTCTAAAAAGATACCCTTTAAGTACTTTCATATGACCACCTCAATTCATTAGAATGTAGTGTATCATACAAAACAAATGTTTGCAATGAGTATTTAAAACTTTTTATAAATTTCCTATTGTACAAAAAATAGGAAGTTAGTTAAACTAACTTCCAAAAAGAATAAAAAGGGGTTGGCTAGTGTGATACTAGCTACCAATTCGCCTAATTCCGAATTGGTGATTTCTATAATAACGGTAAAAGGGTAGTTTGTCAATCATTTTTCTAAAAAAATTCATAAAAAATTTCCTGATAAATTCCTTATCTTATAGACTTTTTAAATCTAATAAATTATACTTAACTAAAGGAGAATAATTATGTTAAAAGTTAAAAATATTACTAAGTATTATGGTACTAATAAAGCTGTAGATAATTTATCTTTTACAGTGGAAAAAGGGGAGATATTTGGTCTTTTAGGTGAAAATGGTGCTGGAAAAACAACAACTTTTAGAATAATTCTAGGTCTTATTGCTGCTAGTAGTGGTAGTGTAACATTAGATGGTAAAAGTATTGATTATAGTGTCACTGATAAAATTGGTTACGTAACAGAAGAGCGAAGCCTTTTAACAAAAATGACTGTTAAAAATCAGATATTACTCTATGGAGTTTTAAAAGGTATGGAAGAAGATGAAGTATTAACCGAAATGCGGAAATGGTTAGTTAAATTTCAAATCTCTGAATATGAAAATCGAAAGATAAAAGAGCTTTCCAAAGGTAATCAACAAAAGATACAATTCATCGCTGCTGTTATTAATCATCCGAAGTTATTGATACTAGATGAACCTTTCTCTGGACTTGATCCTATTAATGTAGAACTTTTGAAGAAAGCGATTGTTGAATTACAGAAAGACGGTTGTGCTATCATTTTTTCTTCGCATCAAATGGAACAGATTGAAGACTTTTGTGAGAAATTAGTTATTCTCTCAAAAGGAAAAGTAGTAGTATCTGGTTATCTAAAAGATATAAAGAATGAATATCGCAAGAAAAATATTTTATTGCGAGGTGATAATCTTCCACTAGATGAAATAAAAAAACTAGAAGGTGTAATATCAGTAAGTGAACATAGAGGAGAATACTTAGTTAAAGTAGATGACCTTTCTATTGCTAGTTCTATTTTTAATTTAGTAAAAAAATATGATATTACTAAGTACGATGTTACTGAACCAACTTTAAATGAAATCTTTATTGAGAAAGTAGGTGCTAAAAATGCTTAGAAAGTTTTTCTATCTGGTTAAGATAAGTTTTAATAAAAAATTGAGGTCAAAGTGGTTTATTGCTGTAAATGTTATCTTAGCAGTTGCTATATTTGCTTTCTTTAACTTAAATTCAATCATAACTTTCTTTGGTGGAGACTTTGATAAGTCCTTAAAAATACTTGTTTATGATAAAACGGATATTTCTTATGATTACTTAAAGAATAATCTTACTACTCTTGCTAATAATTTAGATGAGAATAAACTAGTTATTAAACAAGTTACTGAGAATAAAAAAGAATTAAAGGATGATGAAATTTTAATTACTCTTAATATTGATGATAAGTTATTATCTGCTAGTGTAACTAGTGAAAAGAAAATTGACCAAGATATTTATCAATTAATTTATCAGAGCTTAAATAGTACTAAGCAACAAGTCTTAGTAGAGAAATTAAACTTAGATAGTAATACACTTGCTATGTTATCAAACAGTATTAATATAGAACGAATTGTTTTAAGTGATAAGAAGACACAAGATGAAAATACATCAATAATTATGAGTACAGTCTTTCCAAGTTTGATTTTACCATTCTTTATGTTAATTATTTTCCTTGTTCAGATGGTCGGTGGCGAGATATGCGAAGAAAAAACAACTAAAAGTATGGAAATAATTATCTCTAATGTTAGTCCTAAGGTTCATTTATTATCAAAGATAGTTGCTAATAACTTATTTGTTTTATTACAAGCACTTTTACTTTTTCTATATGCTTTGGTTTCATATTTTATAAGTAGTAGAAATGGTGGCCTTAATATTCCAACGGAAGTAACTAGTATTTGGGATGGCTTAGTAGCGACGGGTTTAATTAAAAATATTGTATCTTTCCTTCCTTTCTTGTTAGTACTTATTTTATTATCTTTCTTAGCATATTCTTTGCTTGCTGGAATACTTGCTTCAATGACTACTAATATAGAAGACTTTCAACAGTTACAAGCTCCGATTGTTTTTATCTTATTAGCAGGTTATTACTTATCAATTATGGCTGGTATGTTTCAAGGTAGTATTTTCTTAAAAGTAGCTTCTTATATTCCACTTATTTCTTGTCTTTTATCACCAACTTTGTTTGTAATGGGAGAAGTTACAATGATTGATGTAATGATTTCTATTGTTTTACTTATCGCCTTTTTATACTTAATTGTTACTTATGGAATGAAAGTTTATAAAGTGGGAATACTAAACTATTCCAATGAAAAAGTTTGGACTAGATTTGTAAAAGCTTTTAGAAAAGAAGATTAGGGGTGAAATGATGGCTAAAATTGTGATTATTGGTTTAGGACATGTCGGACTTGCTTATTTAGAAAATTTAATTTTTGATAAAAGTATTAGTGGTGAAGTGGTTCTAATTGATAATAATGAAGAAAAATTAAAAGGAGAAATACTTGATATTGAACAGGGGCTAGTTCTTAATAATAGTAATATTGATCTTAAGATAGGTGATTATAGTTCCTTAGATAATGCTGATATTTGTGTTTTAACACTTGGCTTACCACAAAGTAAAAAGAGTAGGTTAGAAGATTTAGCTGGTGCTAGTAAAATGGTAAAAGAAGTAACTGAAAAGATAGAAAATACTTCTTTTAATGGAATAATTTTAGTAGCAACTAATCCGGTTGATGTTATAAGTCAAATGGTAGCAGCTAATTTAGCTTATCCTTATCAAAGAGTAATAGGAACAGGGACAATGCTTGATACTATTAGACTTAAAAGCTTAATCAGTAAGAAAGTTAATGTTTCTCCTGATGACATTAATGTTTATGTTTTAGGAGAACATGGCAATAGTCAGTTTGTTTATTATAACAATGCTAATATTTCTATGTCTTCAATAAAGAATTATTTATCAAAAGAAGAAAGAGATGAGTTTGCATCATTAACTAAAAAGATGGGAAGTTTGATAGTATCTAATAAAGGTTATACTTCTTTTGGAGTAGCTAGTTGTTTATTGGAACTTACTAAAGTGATTTTAAATGACTCTAGAAAGATTTACCCAGTATCACATTATCAAGCTGACTATGATTTATATTTTTCGATGCCTGCGGTTATTGGAAAAAGTGGTATAATTAAAACAGTACCAGTTAAACTTAGTGAGGAAGAAGAAAAACAATTAGTAATGGTTACTAAAGTTTTAAAAAGTGCTGTGGATGAAGTGGTACCACCAGAGTTATATTAGGGAGGAAGCAATGTTAAATTTTATTTATTTAGTAATTTTATGTTTATTAGTAGCAATTATTTTTGCTAGTTGCTATAAGTTTTTAAGATTTAAAAAGTGGTCATTAGCAATTGGTAGTTTCATTTATTCCTTAATAGCAATAATTACTACTTTAATATTTTTTGAAGGTAGATTAAAAAGTAGTGAAGTTGACTATTTAATTAGTTCTTTAGGAGAAGGCAATATCTTTGCAATTATAGTTTTACTTTTACAGTTAGTATTATGTTTTGTTACAGTATTTGATTATTACCAAGTTTTAAAATTAGTGAAACCTATTAAAGATACAAAATAAAAAGACTATTATCAAGTGATTAGTTCATTTGTTAATAGTCTTCTTTTATTAAGAATTAGAAATTTCTTCTAGCTCACTAATAGAAAGCCCGGTATACGTAGAAATTTTATCTAAACTTTCATTGTTACTTAACATTAGTTTAGCTATTTCTAGTTTTGTTTCTGTTTTTCCAACGTCAACGCCTTCTGAATAAGCAGAGTTTCGACATTTCTCTTCTACTTTCTCAGCATTATACCAAGCATTAAATTCATCATTAAGTTTCAATTTTTCAATCTCATCCATTATGACCAGTCCTTTCTTGCTTTGTTTCTAATAGTTTTAACTTTTATTATTAGAAATCTCCTCTAGTTCATTAAGAGTAAGGCCGGTTGCATTAATGATTGTATTTTTATCTATATTTAATGCAAGTAAGTTTTTAGCTATTTCTAACTGTTTATTCTTTTCACCAACATCTACGCCTTCTGAATAAGCAGAGTTTCGACATTTCTCTTCTACTTTCTCGGCGTTATACCAAGCATTAAATTCATCATTTAGTTTCAATTTTTCAATCTCATCCATTATGACCAGTCCTTTCTTACTATTACCAGTTATCTTCTTTAATTCTTCATCAGTTTGTGCTGTTAACATTGATAATAGCATTTCGTCTTCATTAGCTCCAGTATAACAAATGTCTTTGTAATTTACTAGGTATACATCATAAATTTTGATACCATTTTTTACTAAATTATATTTTCTATTCATTAATTCATATTCTAAAACGGTATCATCATGCTCAAATTTATCATTATTT
>JAQXHT010000100.1 GCA_029007415.1 bacterium | reverse complement strand
AATTCCTCAAAGTGCTGCTGGTAAAACTATTATGACAACGGAACCTAAATTCATTCCTAATAGAGCAGCTAAAGTGAAGATTGATGACTTTGATTGTAACATTAGATTAGTAGATTGTGTCGGATTTGTTATTGATAATGCTAAGGGTGCTACTGATGAGAATGGTCCAAGAATGGTCAAAACTCCTTGGTATGATGAAGAGATTCCTTTTACAGAAGCAGCTGAAATCGGTACAGAGAAAGTTATTAAAGATCATTCAACTATAGGAATTGTTGTAACTACTGATGGTTCGATTGGTGAATTTAATCGTAGTGATTATTTAGAAGCTGAAAATAGAGTTATTGAAGAATTAAAAGATATTGGTAAACCATTTATTGTCTTATTAAATACAACACACCCTACTCTTCCTGAAACAGAACGACTTGCTGAAAGTCTAAAAGAAGAATATAGTGTTCCTGTCTTACCTATTAATATTGATACAATGAACGAAAGAGAAATGACTACTATTTTAAGAGAAGCTTTATATGAATTTCCAATTCTTGAAGTACAAGTTAATATGCCTGAATGGATTGCTATTTTAAATCATGATAATCCTATCAAGAAAGTTTATATTGAAGCCATCAAAAATAGTGTTGTGGAAGTTGATAAACTAAGAGATATTGAACACATAACTGACCATTTCAAAGATTATGATGAAATTGAAAAAGCTTATCTTTCTAATGTAGACCCTGCTACTGGTATTGTTACTATTAACTTAGAAGCACCTAGTGATTTATACAATCAAGTTTTAAAAGAAATTGTTAAAATAGATGTTACTAGTAAAGCTAGTTTATTATCATTATTTCAGGAATATGAAGAAGCAAAAAGAGAATATGACCAGATTAAATATGCTTTAAAAATGGTTAAACAAACAGGATATGGTGTTGCTACTCCTTCTCTTAACGATATGAAACTAGAAACACCAGAAATTATTAAACAAGGTCCAAGATATGGAGTTAAACTTAAGGCAATTGCTCCTTCAATACATATGATTAGAGTAGATGTTAACTCTACTTTTGAACCAATAATCGGTAGTGAAACGCAAAGTAAAGAATTAATTGATTATCTAATGCGTGATTATGAACATAATCCAAGTGAAATTTGGAAAAGTGAAATTTTCGGTAGAAGTTTAGATAATATTGTGCAAGAAGGAATTCAGTCTAAACTAGCGATGATGCCAGATAATATTCGATATAAATTACAACAAACACTTACCAAAGTTGTTAATAAAGGTTCAAGTAATATGATTGCTATAGTTCTATAAGACCAACACAGGTCTTTTTTATTTTTTACCGTTTAAAAAACACTAACACTTTTATTAGCTAAAAGAAAAATAGAGAATGAATCTCTACTTAAATACTTAATAACGTTCCTTTACTTAAAACCTCTTCTTGTTTTTCAGAAAAGACATATTCCCCATGTTCAATAAGAGTATAAAAATACTTTTCGATAAGCTTTTCATCAAATAAATAATACTTATTTTGATACCAATAAATCTTATCAAATGGAATAATATCTTCTTCAAAAGCAAGACCAACTTTTATCTCTCCAATTATTGTAATTCTAAGATCAATATGGTCTTCACCAAAAATAAAGTTCTCTTCTTTCTTTATCTCAAAAATTGTTCCCACTAATTTGTTATAGCCAACACTAACTTCATAAAAGCCGGTCTTTAAAAAGGAAAAATAATTATTATAAGTTAAGAGAAAATTCTTTAATTCTCTTATCATTTTATCCTTTTCTTCTAAACATAAATTTTTAGGAGTTATTAAAATAAAACCATCACAGGTAGAAACAATTTTCATTATCTATCACCTAGTGTATGTTATGCATAACACTTTAAATGGTGTCTACTAGCAATTCATCAATTTGTTTTAAGACTTCGTCTTTACCTTCTTTGGTTACACTTGAGAAAACAATAACATTATCTCCCACTACTAAATCTAATGTTTCAAGTAGTTGTTTTTTACTCTTTTCTCTTTTACTCGAACCTACTTTATCTGCTTTAGTCGCTACTATTGTAACAGGAATTTGATAATATTTAAGGAAATTATACATCATTATATCATCTTCAGTAGGTTTATGACGAAGGTCTACTAACATAAAAACTCTTTTTAATTCATCTCTTGTTTCTAGGTATTCTTCCATCATTTTACCAAACTTAGCTTGTATTGTCTTACTAACTTCTGCATAACCATAACCTGGTACATCTATTAAGTAAAACTCATCATTTATATGATAAAAATTCAAAGTTTGTGTTTTACCAGGATGAGATGATGTATGAGCTAAATTTTTTCTGTTTAATAGGGTATTAATGAAACTACTTTTTCCAACATTACTACGTCCTACTAGTAAAAATTCTTTTTGATGATTAGTAGGATACTGGCTTCTTCTAGTAACAATCATTTCTAAGTCTACATTATTTATCTTCATCATTAAGCTCGCTTTCTATATATTCTTTAGTCGCTTTATCTAAATCAGCAATTAATTCTTTGGCTAAGTCAAAGTTTGCAAGTCTAGCTCCACTAGCGTAAGCATGCCCTCCACCATTATACCTTTCAGCTACTTTATTAATAACAGGTCCTCTTGATCTAATATTTACTCTGATGTTGTTATTTTTTACATCTTCAGTAGCAATTACCCAAACAAGGACTTCATCTATGTAGTTGAAAAAGTTAATCATATTTCCAGAGGAAGCACTATCAGCTTTAAATTTAGTTACAATATCATCAGTTATTAAAATAGAAGCTACTTTATTTTCAGATACTGTCATATTTTCTTTAATATAACCTTCTAGTCTTATTTCCTTCAAAGGTCTAATATAAAGTTTCTTGTAAATATCTGATAAAGTAAATTGATATTTCTTTAAATAATAACTTACTAATGCAAAAGTTTTATAGCTAGAACTATCAAATAAAAATCTATTAGAGTCACTAACTAAACCACAATATAAACGCATTGCTATTGTTTTATTGCAAACTAATTTTGATACTTTAAAGAACTCCATTAGTATTTCTGATGTGCTGGAAGCGGTAGTATCTATATGTTCAATTCCTCCAAAATCATCAATGAAGGGATGATGATCTATTTTAATCACTTCTGTGGCTTTATCAAAGAATTTAAAATCTACTCTTTTCTTATCTGGTGTATCTAAAACAATCAACAGAAAATTGTCAATCTCATCATAATGATCTAACTTTCCAAGATAAGAAAATTTAGCACTACCATTTCCTACTGCTAGTACATTTTTTTTAGGAAATGTTAAAAGAATTGACTCTTTCAAAGATATTTGACTAGCTAAAGCATCGGGATCAGCACCAACGTGTCTAGCAATAACTATATTGTCATATTTTTTTATTTTACGATAAATTTGATTCCACATATTTATTATCCATTCTGATGTAAGAAAAATAGTGTATCTCTAGCTATCATTAACTCTTCATCTGTTGGAATAACATATACTAAACAACTAGAATCATCGCTACTTATCTTAGCTGATTCTCCCATAATATTGTTTTTATCTTCATCTATTTTAATACCTAAACATCTTAAATTTTCACATACAGCTTTTCTTACTGGAATACTATTTTCACCTACGCCAGCTGTAAAGCAAATTACATCAGCACCTTCTAATAAGACATAATATTTAGCAATATAATCTGTTACACATCTTACATATTTATTAAATGCTAGTTTTGCTTGTTCATCTCCTTCATTTATTAAAGAGATTACATCACGCATGTCACTGCTTTTTCCACTAAGACCTAAAAGACCAGATTTCTTATTTAAGTCGTTAACTACTTCACTAGCATTTAATCCTTCTTGTTCCATAACATATGGAATAATTGATGGATCAACATCTCCTGATCTTGTTCCCATCATTATACCAGCAAGTGGAGTAAATCCCATTGATGTATCAACACATTTTCCATCTTTAACTGCAGTTATTGAACCACCATTTCCAATATGACAGCTAATTATCTTTAAATCTTTTCTTCCTAATTCTTTAGTAATTGTTTCTGTTATATAACGATGACTTGTCCCATGAAAGCCATATTTACGAACTCCATATTTAGTATACCATTCATAAGGTACAGGATATAAGTAAGTTTCTTTTTCCATTGTTTGATGAAAAGCGGTATCAAATACACCTACCATTAATACGTTTGGTAAAACTTCTTTAAAAGCTTCTATTCCTAAAACGTTAGCTGGATTATGAAGTGGTGCAAAGTCTTTAAATGCTAATAAATCATTTACTACTTCATCTGTAATGATAACACTTGAAGCATATTTATCTTTACCATGAACTAAACGATGGCCAACGCCGTCAATTTCATCAAGTGATTTAATTATTTCAAGTGATATTAACTTTTCTAATAGAATTTTAACAGCATCTGTATGATTCTTTAATTCTACTTCTTCTTTTATTTTTTGTCCTTGATATTTAATTGTATAAACTCCATCAAGTCCAATTCTCTCAAATAGTCCACTAGCTATTACTTCTTCATTATTCATTTCAAATAAACTAAATTTTAGAGAACTACTTCCTGTATTGATTGATAAAATTTTCATAATATTCCTCTTTTCTAAAACAACTTTATTATATCTAAAAAAGATAGAAATGTAAACTTTCTATCTTGGTATAAGTAATTATCAAGGGTAATTCAAGTACTATTTTTTATCTGTGTCCTGTTCGTTGATAGTTTTCTTCTTGATTCATATTATAACAATTAACTGGCCTAAGACCATTTTCACTTTTGGCATAAACATTAGTAAAGCGATAGAAATTATCACTCACATTATCATAGAATAAAAAGTTAATATCACCTGTGCTTGTAACTAAACAACTGGTTAATTCAACTTGTTTATTTTTAAATACAGAGTTATTCTGATTCATCTCTATATAAGAAGCAAAATCACCAAGTGAAAAGTTTTCATGAAAATTACTTTTTGCTGGATGAGAATGACCATGACAAACTACAAAGTCAGTATTTAAATTATTATTAATTCTTCTTTCTAAATCATCAATCATCACCTGATTAAAAACTGCTTCTGTACTTTGTCTATTATTTCTATTACTATTTGTAAAAAAATCATCAAATTCAATTACATTATTTGCTGTTTCCCTCCCATATAGAAAGAATGGTACTTCTTTTCTTTCTTCATTAGTAACATCT
>JAQXHT010000099.1 GCA_029007415.1 bacterium | reverse complement strand
CTTTTAATTATTAAATAGTTATTTGCTCCTTCTTCGCTCCTGAATTTTCCAATTTTTTGTTTTATCTTAACTCCTCTTTGAGATGACTCTGCATTATTATTCGTTGATGGGATTCTAAAATCTTTTAGAAAATATAATATTTCATCTCTATCTCCACGTATTTTGGGATTCATTTTTTTGTTATCATATTTTAATCTAGTAAATAACTTAAGTTCATCATCAAATATATGATTATTTGTATCACATCTTAATTCGTATTCCCATTCATCTAAGATTGAATCATATTCTCTAATTATATTTGATAACTCATCATCATTAAATCCTTCAATTTTTTTATTGATGAATTTATTTCTTAAATTATTATATTTTGTGAAAAAATCTGATAATTTTTTAGGCGCTTTATGATTGATAACGTCATATATTCCCTTCAAATATCTTTGGATATGAGAAATACATTGTGCTAAAAAAACACCATATTTGTTATATAATTCTGTCCCATCTTTTACAATAACACCTTTAAATTTAGGAAGGAAGCCTATCTTATCTATAGCATCTTGTGATTTATGTTTACTTGGCCATAGTCTCACGTATTGTTGATTACATGCACAAAGAATGTTATGTCCATCACCATCTATTTTAATTTGTGATTCATCGTGATTTAAATAATATGAGTCTAGTAATCTATTTTCTATTGTTTGTATATCTCCACTTAAATTGTTTTTTAAATTGCTTTCCCAATTTATAAGAGTTCCTTTTGACAAAGTTATACCTTTATTAGATATGTCACTTATGAACTCTACAATTCCATCTGTAGAATTTGGTAAGTTTACCATTAAATCCATTGCTATACTTTTAATGTTGTTTCCATATTGAACATATTGATTATGACATTTAGGAATATGATATTTTCCATCATCATACATGTAATATCTATATCTTTTGATAATCTTAGTAATTTTGATATCTATGACTATTTTTTCAATATATCTTTTATTCTTATTTTTATCATTTTTGTTAATTTCAACAATTTCTTCTTCAACATTGCCTGAATTAATAAATTGATTTAATTTATTTGTTAAAGAATGTGGTTTGTGATTCTTTTGACCACCTTTTAGCTTGACAGATTTTTCTCTTCTATTAATAATTACTTTTTTATATCCATTTGTACTTGATGGTTTACTAGAATTAGAGCTATCTCTATTATTTTTATCTTTTAATCTTAATATTTCCTTTGCTTGTTCTTCAATAGTTTTATTTTGTTTTTCAATTGTTTCATTTAGTGATTTAATTGTTGCATTTAAACTTGCCACAAGTTTATTAGTTTCTTTTAATAGCTTTTCTTGTGACTCGAATTTTTGCATAAGTTCTTCATATTGATTGTATAAAGATTTTGAATAATTACTTGCCACCATTAAATCACTCCTTACAGTACAATTGTCTTATATTTGTAATCAAAATAAAAGACTTATAATTTTAGAAAAAATAATGTATCATAGAAGAAGCATCAAAAAAGATAGATTTAATTATCTATCTTCTTGACTGAACTGTAACATTTTTTTAAATTATTTTCAACAAATGTATTGACATAAAAAAATAATCCTGTATAATTAATATTGTCTTTTGAAAAAGAAGGCATTTAATTAATGCGGATGTAGTTTAATGGTAGAACCTTAGCCTTCCAAGCTAACTACGGGAGTTCGATTCTCCTCATCCGCTCCAGTGACGTTTCTGTTCGAACTTTTATGTTTGAACTTAACATATAATCAATCCGTTTGGATTGATTTTTTTGTGTTCCGAACTCCCGTAGAGCTTGGAAGTACATAGAAATCATCCTAAAGAAAGGATGGTGTTAATTATGATAAAGTTTACTACACATGAGTTAGAAATGGAAAAAAGTTTGAAACAACGTATTGAGTTTATTTGTGAGTTCTGTCACGTTACTCCTACCATTACTAATGGAAGTATCAAAAGAATTAACAATACAAACTTAAACTACATTGAACCTCATAAAATCGTTGTAAATAATACTACTTTTCTAGCCTTTAACTATTCTACTGATGTTTATATAGGTAATCTAAATAAAAAGATTAAACTTGTAGAATTAGAAGGTTATATCAAGAATATGGCTTAATCATTATTATTAACGACAGATATTGACTTTTCCTCTTAAAAACTTTATTATATTAGGCAAAACAAGGGGTTATTTACCTGCCAAATCTTTTTGATGGGGGTTATTGATTTGGAAGTACACAATTTATTAATAGCAAAGTTAAAGAGATAAAGGCAGTAGACATTTCTAGGACTTTTATCTCTTTTTTTAGAAAGGATGGGTGCTATGAGTGAATTAAAAATAATTACACAAAAATATTTATCTAAAACTACAACAGCAGAAGTTTATTCAAACATAAGTGAAGAGGAAATAAATAAACTATTCCATAATATGAAACAATATGAAAGACCAGACATTTTATCAATATATGATAATAAAATAGTGGCTATTGAACATTTTGAATTTGATAGTTATAAAAACACAAGAAAAGGTAGTAATCTTAAAATTCAAGAAAATTTTATTGAAAAAGAAATGAAAAATAAAATTAATTCTGAATTAAAAACTAAAGATGAAGTTGTTGTTCACGATGAAATAAAAAACACAAGTAATTTGCAACAATACTACGATAATTTTAAAAAGGTATTTTTATCTCATATTGATAATATACCAGAATATAGAGAACACATTGAAGAAGATTTTGGAAAAGAAAAAGATATAGAGTTTTGGTTTTTTGCTGAAGATGTAACTACTCTTGGAACACATTGTCTTAAAAACGGAAATTTAGGACCTTTATTACCACTGTCAAATGAAATCTTAGATATTTTAAAAAAGCATAAAGAAATTAAAGGTATAATATTTGGCATATTCGCTATGAACGAATATAAAATGTTAATAATATGCAACGATGATGATACATTAAATAAATTAAAAGAAAATGAAGATTTTAAAGTTACTAATGAAGAATTTATGACTTTTGACCCTAAAACAATAGGCTTTGCAACAAAAATACCGAAAAAATAAATGGGAGGTTAAAACAAATTAATGAATAGTGAGAAAAAATTATGTGGACTTTATATGAGAGTTAGTACGGAAGATCAAGCACGTGAGGGCTTTAGTCTCCCAGAGCAAAGAGAACGTTTAGAACAATTTTGTAAGTTCAAAAATTATGAAATAGTAGATTATTATGAAGATGCTGGAATAAGTGCCAAAACAGGCAATTTGAGACCTGAATTTGAAAGATTAAAAGAAGATATTAAGAGTAAAAAAATTAATACTATCGTGGCTTTAAAACTAGATAGAATAACAAGAAGTATCTTTGACTGGGAAAAGTTAATGACCTTTTTAGAAGAAAATGATGCTTACCTAGACTGTGCTAATGATGAAATAAATACAACTAATGCTAATGGTAAAATGATTTCAAGACTACTAATGAGTGTTAGTCAAAATGAAATTGAAAGAACAAGTGAAAGAACAAAAATCGGTTTAGCAGGAGCCATTAAACAAGGACATATTCCAAGTCAAGCACCACTAGGTTATAAACACGAAGATAAGAAATTAGTAATAGACTACTCTACTAAAGATATAGTGAAAAGAATATTTAATCTATATTATGAGGGAAACTCTTATCAAACCATATCTAATATTTTAAATGAAGAAAAAGTTTTAGGTAAAACTAACTGGCGAGATTCTTCCATTACTACCATACTTGAAAATGAAGTTTATAAAGGTGACTATGTTCATGGTAAAAGAACAAAGCATCCTACTTACTATCAAGATGTTGTCGAGCCTATTGTATCAAAAGAATTATGGGAAGAATGCCAAGTTCAAAAGAAAAAGAACTCACGAAGTTATCAAAGAACTTTAACTTATTTATTTTTACAAAAACTTACCTGTCCTAAATGTGGTCGCATAATGGGCGGAAAGGCAACAAAAAAGAAAAATGGAAATGTTTATTATTACTATTATTGTACGGACTGCAAAATCAATTTAAAAGAAAATGTGATTAGTGAATATTTTGATAATTTCGTTCAAGAGTTAGTAGAATATGATAGTGTTGTTAATCAATTCTTTTTACCAATGATAAAACAAAAATTTGATGAACCAAAAGAACAACTAGAAAAAGAATTGTTGAAACAAAACAACAAACTAGAAAGAATTAGAAAAGCATATATTGAGGGTGCATTTGATTTAGATGTCTATAATGAAGAAAAGAAAATTGTTGAAACTGCTATTGATAAATTAAATGCAGAACTAGAAGATACCGAAAATTGCGAAAACTTTAATTTTACCCCACAAGACATTTTACTAAAACGTGATATTGATTATATTAATAGAGTTAAATTAGCAAGTGAATATAAAGCAAGAACAAAAACGTGGAAAGATTATACTAGAGAAGAAAAATCTGATTTAATTATGAGATATGTAGATGAAATAAAATTAAAGCAAAAAAACAATCTCATCTATGTTAATGAAATATTATTTAGAGAAAGTATTTGTAAGCCTTGTAATGAATTATTTGATAAAGGTTATATTGACATTAAAACTCCTACTATATTTGGTAATTTAGTTGGAGAGTTAAGATTTAGTAATTATCTACCTGAAGAAGAAGTTGGAAAGCATATTATGAGATTAAGACAATATTATGATGTCGGTTTTGAAGAAGCAATTTACTATGTGGAAGATAGAGTTTTCTATTTTGATTTTATGAGAGATGACAGAGCCATAATAAGAGTATTCCCACTAGAAGATTATTGCAAAATAGATCCTGATATAAAACTTAAAGAACAACGATATGGAATTATTTATATAAGAGGTAAAGATGAGTTTCAAATGCAAGATATAGACTCTGCATTTGATTATATACCTGATGAAAGCAATACCAGTGTAATTTATATGAAAGAGCCTGTTCCTATTGAAATTGGAGTGAAGCCTGTAAATATGGAAGTGCTAAACAATGATACTTCTAGTCAAGGGTAAGTTTACTTACTTGTGAAACCCTTGACTAGAAATAATAATAAAAAATGGAAAAAGTTCAAAACAAAAAAGTTCACTTTCCTGGTTTTGAACTTATCTACAATACAGATTTTTTGCTAACTTTTTTCTAAAAAAGTTATAACAAACGTGGCACGTTTTGTTGAACTTTGTTCAATGAAAGTGGTGATAGTTTGTTAAGGAGACTTATGTAATTTTGTTTTATTGTGGTAACTTTAAAACAATGTGGAATAAGTCTAAAAGGGTTCTAGGGAATATCCCTAGCCCACAGGTTATTTTGATGTTTACGTCAAAATACCTAGGGGGTTAAATATTTTGTCAGAGCCAAAATATATCTATGAAAGGAGGCAAAAACAAATGAGTACCTTATCTTATTCACTACATCTTGGTAGTGATAAAAACAGAAAACCGTCATCAAGAAACATGGCTAAAAATAATGCTTCTGGCTCGACTTCTTTATCTAACAATGCAATTCAAAATGCAAGAGGCTTATCAAGAGTTGATAAACATAATTATCGTAAATATAATAATAATACAGAACTAATTGAAATAATAAGAGGTACTTCCTCTCTTTATGATGATGTAAAAAAACTTTATAAGGAAGAATTTAAAGAGGCAGTAGATGAATATAATTCTAAGCAAACAAGAGATGATAGAAAGATTACAGATTATTTCAAAAAGATAAGTGATAACTCTAAAAATGACCTTGCTTGTGAAATTATTATTGAACTTGGAGATAAAAAATATTGGAATACGAAAGATGATAAATTCAAACATAAAATGACTAATGTTTTTAAAGAACAAGTGGGCGATTTAGAGGAGCAATTACCAAACTTTAAAATAGCAAGTGCGATTATTCATTATGACGAAACTAGTCCACATCTTCATATTGTTGGTGTACCCATAAAATATAAAAATAAAAATGGTATGAAAAAACAAGTTGGAAAAGGAGATGTTTTCACAAGAGATAGCCTACGCAGATTACAAGATAAAATGAGAACTTTATGTATTGCTAGTTTCAATAAAGAATATGGTTTAAATGACATTTTGAAAAAGAAAGAAAAAGGCAGAAACAAAGATATAAATGTCAAAGACATGGGAAATTATCAAGCCATGAAAGACCAAATGGAAAAAGATAAAAAAGCACTAGAAATAGCCAGTAAAAAATCTAGTGAACTTGATAAAAGCACCATAGATATTAAAGCTACTGTCAATAACCTTAAAAAAGCACCGATAGTTAAAAATACCTATACTATTTCTGAAAATGATAAAAATAAAATTTTAGAATATATTGATAAAGTTGATAAAACAAATGCTGATTTCAAACGAACTGAAAAACTATCAGTAACCTTAAATAATGTTGATACTGAACTAGAGGAGAATAGAGAAAAAATTAAAATACTAACCGAAAACAATGAAGCCTTATCTCTTAAAGTAGATACTCTATCTAAAAACATTGATAATAAAAACAAAGAGATTAAAGAATTGAAAAAAGATAATAAACACCTTGAAGAACTAGTAAATCATTTTAAAGATTTATTTGATAGATTAATCAACTTTATCAAACATAAAATACTTGGAAAAGACAAAGAACGTGAAGATTACTGGGAATTTTCAAAAGACTTATACGAGCATGGAATATTTAGTGAAAAAACAATTACTGACATAAAAGATGACTATGATTGGAATAAAGAAAATGATAAACACAAAGATTATGATGACTTTGATTTAGAAATATAATTTTTTAACAAGTTAAAACACAATTTAGATAAAGAAGAAAAAAAAGATGATTTTGAACTTTAATCATCTTTTCTATTTTCTACAATTCTATTCCATGATATTTTGTGTTCATAATCAAGTTCTTCATTTGCTTGTAAATTTTTAGTGTAACAAGTTAAGAATTCATCAGAATTTGTTAATAATCTTAAATAATATTTAAGCGAATCAAATATACCATTAACGATAACTTGACAACCATATTCTTTATAAATCTCATCAATCTTATCATTAATTTTATTTAATTCTTCCAAATCAGGTCTTGCTGTACTTAAAATGTAATATCTTTGAACATTGTTATTATATTTGATTTTGTCATAAGCATAGTCCACCATTAAATGAGTAGGTTTAATATCAAACTTAACTTCTACAACTTCATAAATATCTTTTGTTTTTATATTTCTTACTACAATATCTCCAGTTTCTTTAGAACTTCTATCAGACGAGTTATGAGAACCCAATGAGTCTAGTTCCATATTTTTAAATCTATCAAAATGTTTTATCATACATTCATAGATACTATAAAATGCTATTACAGGTAATATAGATGCTCCTCTAGATGAATATTTATAATAAAAATGTTCATGAAGCATTTCAATTATTTCTCTAATTGGAATATTACTCTCTTTATCAATAGGGTTAATCACTTTAACAGTTCTCTTTTGTTTTTCAATAATACTTTGTGTAAATATTCCTAACAGATAGTCATATGGAGATATGTTTTCAGTTTCAATCTCATCAAATATTGTTAAAAATGCCATTTTTAAGTCAACTTTATTAATTCTACCTGGAAAATCATTAGTAAATGGATGTAATTGTTCAAGACTTCTCGTTAACCAACCAGACTCTTTCATTGCTCCTAAAAATCTTTTTTCTTTTAAAAATGGAGTTACATATTTCGTATCAAAACTTCTACCACTATATCCATTTGGTAAATCTACTTTATGGTATCTAATATCTTGTTCTGGATGTAAACATTTATATGTTAAACTTGAAACCAAAACTGTAAAAACGCCTTTATTACTTTGCTCGTTTGCCACAATTATTTTAATCAAATCTTTTTGTATTTCATTTAAATTTATATCATCTAAACTTTTATTTTTTTTCGCTTGTTGATAAACATCTTCCAAAAACTGAGAAGGATTTATTTTTCCATCCATATTTTCACCTCTTTCAAAAAATTGATTATACACTTCTAAAGCAACAGCTTTTATTACAGGTATACAAACACTATTTCCAATTCTTTCATATAATTTAGCACTTGAACCTATTTTAATAAAATCTTCTGGAAATCCAAAGAATCTATAACACTCATCAATAGTCAGCTTCCTAACAATATTATCATTATATATATAGAATCTACCATTTACTTCTTGTGATGCTATTGTTGGGTGCATTCCTTCAGATGAATAAATTCTATTTACTTGTCTATGAACTCTAGATAAATGTTCAGTATTAGGTCTAACTCCTGCTTTTCTAATTGGTTTGTTCAAATAGCCTGTAAATATTAGTCCAGAACTTTTTTGCTGTTTAATATATTTTTTATCTAGAATAGTGTATTGTTCTGATTTTAATATTTCAAACTTTCCTTTTGTATCTAAAAATTCTTTCATTGGCTTTGATGGAGTACCTTTAACCTTATTAAAATCAAAATGGATTCCATCTTTTGAGCCAACAATTAAAATTCTCTCTCTATTTTGTGGTACTCCAAAGTCTTTAGCATTTAATACCTTGTAGTTAACTGAATAGCCTAAATTATTCAATGTATCTATAATTACAGTTAACGTTCTTCCTTTATCATGTGTTGTCAAATTTTTCACATTTTCTAAAATAAATGCTTTAGGTCTTTTTTTCTTTAAAATTCTAACAATATCAAAGAAAAGAGTACCTCGAGTCTCGTCAATAAATCCTTTTTGTTTACCACATATTGAAAATGATTGACAAGGAAATCCAGCACATAATATATCAAAATCTGGAATAGTACTAGGATCTAACTTTGTAATATCACAATATGGATCATCACCAAAATTTGCTTTATACATTTCACATGCATGTTCATCTATTTCAGAACTAAATACACATCGTCCACCAATACTCTCAAGTGCAATTCTAAAACCGCCTATACCAGCAAATAAATCTATAAAAGTAAACTTTTCATTCATTTTAGACTCCTTTTAAATACTTTTATTATCCTTAAAAATTATATCATTTTATTTTTCATTTGTCTTTATTGTTTCAATCAATTTTTTTATAAATTCACCATATTCGCTCGTTATATCAGACTTTTTAAGACTTGAATATAATAATAATTTAAATTTTTTCATCATATTTTTAACATCCTTATTGCCATTATTTAGAATAATCCATTTCTCCACTGAATTTGCTTTGCTATCGCTTACTTTTAAATTTTCTTCAACTAAATCACTTGAGAAATTATTAGCTGTTTTGAAAGCTTTAGCAGTTTTTAATATTTTATCATTCGTAATAAAATCTTCTAAAGTAACAATCTCATTATTAGACAATTCTCCATAAGTTAACCATTTCCCACTATATTTGTTTTCAGTAAATGAATCTTTCATTTGCAGAGCTATTGCATCTGAATCAGAAATTATATAGTATTTTTTTGATAAAAGTCCCCAAAACTCTGCATATAGATTAACTTTTGTAATACCTGATAAATGTGTAACACCAATATTTTTGAAATTAATATTTTTCTTACCATTGTATAATTCAAATACGAGTTGATCTGACCAGCCCTCAAATACTAAGTTGTGTTCATTAATAACGGAATAAACATTCATTCCTAAAGCCCTGTATAGAGTAGCAACATCCATATAATTATCATCGTTTGCTAGTTCTATTGTAGACGATTCCTTTTCTTTTTTAATTATTATATGTCTATCAATATTATTATTATCAATCATATCTGTAGAATGAGTTGAATAAATAACATAATTGTTTTTTCCTATATTTATTAATTCATCTCTTAAATATTCTTGCCCTGGAATATCAATTTTAGAGTCAGGTTCATCAATTAAAATTAATGTATTCATTAATGCATTATTTTTATTATCAATAGATAGCATAAGCAAAAAAGTAACAATTCTTTTAAAACCATCGCTTCTTTTTGATGTAGAATAGGTATTTTTACTATCTTTTATTCTAATTTTAATTTTTTCGCCAACTTCTTGTAATACAATCTTCGTGTCTTTTGGCATACTTTTCCATATCTTTTTTAAATAAACATCGACGGTGTCACTAATGTCATCAAGTAGATTTTGAAAAGATGATTCTCCCATAGCTTTTTTATCATCATATTCTTCTTTTATATTCGTTATATTGCATAATTCAAACATATTTTTCAAAGGTATACATACATTACTATTATTCATAAATTCTTCAATATTCACATCTGCTGGAAGTAGATACTTATCATCATACTCCCAATATAATACTTTAGGTATTTCAAAATTTCTATTTTTTACAATTTCAATAACCCTTTTCTCTAATAAATCATAAAGTTCATCAATTTCATTTTGTATTTCACAAGCAAATTCTTTATTTGAAATTACTGTAAATGTATCTAATTCTATTTCAGAAGCATCTGATATTTTTTTTATAATTACCTTTTTTGAAGTGTTGGCATTAATATAAGAATAATCTGTATTCAGTGTATATTTTTTTGATTTATTATATGTATAATAGAGATATTTTCTAGTGTTATTTCTAATATCAACTCTATAAACTAATCTATTGTCTATAAAATCCATTAAACCTATTTTTTTACCATCTTTCAAAACTAAATCGTCTAAATTTTTTGAAATATTTTTTAGTTCTTCTAATATTATTTTCTTTTCTTTTTCGGTAAAACATAATTCAAAATCTATTAAAGCTTCTTTTTCTTTTCTCGTTCCCTCTTTTACAAATGTCTGATCAACAGTTATACTTGAATCTAATGTACGAAGTGCTGATAATAAATTTGTTTTACCACTTTCACTTAATCCAACCAATATTTTGCAATCTTTCTCTAAATTTAGGTTTATGTTTTCTATTGACTTAAAATTTTTAATATCAACATTTCTTAATTCCATCTTTCTTTTACCTCCTAAAAAATAAAAAAAAGAATATCATAATGATATTCAGCTACTATAAGTATAGCATAATTTAACTTAATAATCAGTATGAGTGTTACAGTTCAGACTAGATGACTGAAAAAACAGTTAGAATATAAAATTCTATCTGTTTTTCTTTATTAGGAAAGTGCGTTTAAATTGTATACCAAAAAGATCAAAGTTAAAATCTTTAATTTTTTATACTAATATTGGA
>JAQXHT010000098.1 GCA_029007415.1 bacterium | reverse complement strand
CTAATATACCTAGCTGCATCCATTCCTGTACCATGAGGCGTTATAATATCTAGAAAATAAACATTAAATTGATTTATATTTTCAGTAAAATCTTTAAACTTTCTATCATAACAATCAAAAAAATGAGTTTTATATTCGATAGTCGTTTTCATCATGCAGCTGTCAATCTTCTCTTTAAGTGACTCACTAAAAAGCTCCTCATCATCACAAATTATAAAGTTAATCATAGTAACAACCTCCGATTTACTTCGATTTTACCATATTTTTCCAGAAATGTGGATAATTTTGCAAAAAAAATAAGTGGTTGTTTAACCACCATTTTTCTGTCTATTTCTATCTTTTTTTAAAGTTCCTTCCACTTTGTCAATAATATTATCAGTTACTTCTTTATTTTTAGGAGAAATGACACTCGTTCTAAATACAAACCAAACTACTACTATAAATATCAATATGTAAAAAACTTTTCCTAAGAATGGATCTTTTAAAATATAAAGTATTGAGGCCATTGCAAACAGTAAATCTATCCCATAAATAATTAAAACTGTTGTTCTGTGTGAAAAATTCATTCCTAACAATTGATGATGAATATGATCCTTATCAGGTGAAAATGGAGGTTGATGTTTCAACAGTCTTCTTATAATAGCAAATAATGTATCAAGAATTGGAATGCCTAAAATCATTATCGGTACAAATAAACTAGTTAAGGCTGGACCTTTAAATTCTAATAATGTTATTACTGCAATGATAAATCCAAGAAACATAGCACAATCACCACAGAATATTTTTGCTGGATAAAAATTATGAAGTAAAAAGCCAAGTGTGGCTCCAAGCATAATAAATGTCAATAACATAACTAAGTTACCACTTCTGCCCTGAAAGAATCCTATTATACCAATAGTCAAAAAGAAAATACTACAGATTCCACCACACAGACCATCTAAACCATCAATCAAATTAATTATATTAGTACAAGCTACTATAAAGAAAATTGTTAATGGATAAGAAAATATTCCAAAATCAATAGTATAACCAAAAGCTGTAATATTATTTAGAAGTATTCCTCCATAGAAGACTATAATACAGGCCGCTATTAATTGACCCAATAATTTCCTACTTGCTCTTATTGAATTTATATCATCTATAATACCAGTTAAAACAATTATAAAACTACCTATCAAAATGGAATTCATTTGAATACTTTCAATTCCAAATAACATATAGCCAACTAAGAAAGCTAGGAAAATACCTACCCCACCCAATTTAGGCATTACCTTTTTATGAATATGTCGATTTCCTTCATCTGACCTTGGGACATCAACAGCGCCAATATGAAAAGCTATTTTTTTCATACCCGGCATAATTAAAGCGGAACAAAGAAATGTCACAGCAACAATCTTTAAAGCGCTTAATATTTCTTGACTCATTACACTACTACCTCTTTCCTTATTCAATTATATCAATAATGCTAACTTTGTACAATTTTTATTTTTCAAACAAAAAAGTCTAGTTTTTTTCTTCTAGACTTCTTATATCATCTAATAATACTCCTGTTCCTTCAACTACACAAGTTAAAGGTGTATCGGCTATAAAAACAGGAATTTTTAATTTATCTTTTAATAACGGTACTAAACCAGTCAATAGACTTCCACCACCGGTTAAGACAACACCATTTTCAACAATATCCGCTGATAATTCTGGTGGTGTCTGTTCCAACACATTAGTAGCAGACTTTATTATTTTATTTAGTGATTCTTCAAGAGCCTCTTTGGTTTCACTTTCTACTATTTCAATGGTACTAGGTAATCCAGTTATTAAATCTCTTCCTCGTACTTCCATCTTTTTCTTCTTATCAGGATTATATACATTAGCAAATTCAATTTTTATTTCTTCTGCTGTCTTATCTCCTATCAAAAGTTTATACTTTTCTTTTATAAATTTTATAATGTCTTGATCAAAAACATTACCTGCTACTCTAATAGAAGCACTCGTTACTATATCTTTTAAAGAAAGGACAGCTATATCAGTAGTACCACCACCAATATCAATAACCATATTTCCATTTGGTTTAGTAATATCTAATCCGGCACCAATGGCAGCCACTTTTGGTTCTTCTTCTAAAAATACTCTACGAGCTCCAGTTCTTTCTGCTGCTTCTTTTATAGCATTTTTTTCAACTGGTGTAATATTAGAAGGACAACAAATTAAAATTCTAGGTCTTGATAAAAAGTTACGAGCATGAATTTTTCGAATAAAATAATCAAGCATAATTTCAGTAACTTCAAAGTCTGCAATAACACCATCTTTCATTGGCTTAATGGCTTTTACTTTTCCTGGTGTTCTACCTAGCATTTCACTTGCTTCACGACCAACTGCTACAACTTTTTTATTATCGGTATCGATTGCTACTACACTAGGTTCATTTAAAACTATTCCTTCTCCTTTTATATAAATTAATACATTGGCTGTACCTAAGTCTATTCCAATATCTTTTGCTAACATCCTATCACGTCCTTTTACTGTTAATATTTTAACAAACTTTTATTTAGTTGTAAATTAATTTCCTATCAAAATTAGTTTTTCCTACTATTCTAAATATATACACAACAAATGATGTTTATTACTTTAAAAATATATAAAAAGATGACAGTTTATAAAAATCATCATCTTAATAATTACTCTGCTTGACTTGTTTCTTGATTGTTCATAGTACTATCAGTTGTTGTATTCTTATCAGTTGTAGTTTCTATCTTTATTTCTTTATCAAAATAATCTTCCGGATTAACTACTTGACTATTTGAATAAAGTTCGAAGTGTAGATGATTTCCTAATTCTTTATCAATACTATTAGTACCACTTTTTCCTATTACTTGACCTTGTTTTACAGTATCATTCTTTTTTACCGATACATCACCTAAACTTTGATAACTACTAACTAAATTATTATCATGTTGTATTTCTACTATTTTACCAAGTAGTTCATCTTCTTTTACATTAATAACCGTACCATCTAAAACAGCTATTACATCAAATGTTTCATTTTTAGTAAAATCCATTCCAGAATTCTGGATATATGTATTTTCATGATACAATATTGATTTTTCTTGGGTTGCATTATCTGCTTGATAATTATAGAAATATTTAGTTGTAGCAACTGACTCGTCTTTAAAAGGTTTTATCATTTTTGGAGTTTCATTTATTACTTCTATATCTTCATCTTTATCTAAAATAGAACTATTAACATGCTCGACTTGTTCATTTTGTTTTAAATCAGTCTTCATATTTTGACTAACAAAATAAGCTCCTACTCCTGTAAAAACAAAGATAGCAGTATAAATTCCAATTATTGCACCTTTTTTCAATTTCCATCTTTTCATATTTTCACCTCATTTAAAGTTTTACCGAAAAGATGAAAATTATACTATTTTTTAAAAAATTTTTGAAGCATTAAAGAAATCCCAAATAAAGTTAGTAACCAAATATATAATTGATAATGCTAATAAGAAATACATTACCCTTGCTTGTAATACTCTATTTTTTTTAAAGAAAGAATTGATATTTAAAGAATCAAAAGACCAAATTACTAGTATTGCTACTAATATATAAATAAAATACTTAGCACTCATTATTTTCCTCATATTTTGTAATTTTATCTATTCTTCTTTGATGTCTTTCTACTTTTGAAAAAGGTGTTTCAATAAATTTTTTAACTAAATTATAAGCTTCCTCAACAGTATTTTTTTCACTAAGACAAATTATATTGGCATCATTATCATTTCTTGTTTCAAAAACATCATCTAATGTTACTACTCTAGCAGCTCGTATTCCTTTTACTTTATTACAAGCTATACTTATTCCAATTCCACTTCCACATATAGCAATACCATAATCAAGATTTTTAGTAGCTACTTTCTCACCTAGTCTAAAAGCATAATCAGGATAATCCACGCTTTCTTCACCAAACGTTCCAAAATCAACAATGACATATTCTTCTTCTAATTTTTTAAATAATTCATTTTTCAATTTAAATCCTCTATGATCAGATGTTATTCCTATTCTCATATTTTTCCTCTTTTCCACAACTATTATATTAATAAATATTTTTCCACAAGTAAAATCACAAAATACTTGCAAGAAAAAACTATTTTCCACAAGTTTTGTTGATAACTTTTTATATATTTAATTTTTTCCACAGAAATTGTTTATATATTTCTAGAAAGCTATCTTTATCAACATATTGAGAATATCATTTTTTAGTTTTAATAGCAAGAAAAAAGAAGCAATTAAGCTTCCTCTTGATCTTGGCTATAACCATATTTTTTATTAAACTTATCAACACGACCTGTACGTGAAGCACGTGATTGCTTTCCTGTATAGAAAGGATGACACTTAGAACAAACTTCAACGTTTAGTTCTTCTTTATTTGATTTTACTTCAAATGTTTCTCCACAAGCACAAGTTACTTTACAAGTTTTATAATCTGGATGAATTCCTTTTTTCATTTTTTCTCTCCTTCCGCCATGATACATTAAATATCATAGTAATTGACTAACCGCTAATAATATATCAAACTTTTTAGCGAAAGGCAAGCATTTTTTGGTCAAGTTGCTTTACTATTTGCTTATATATAGCTTCGTAACCTAAAGACGAAGGATGAATATTAGTAGGATTTGGTAAATAATTTTCATTATTTTTGAATAACTGAAATAAGGAAATAAACTTAATATCATACTTTTCTGTAACATTTTTCATTTTATTATCAAAATAGTTAAAAATTCTATCTGGAATTATTTTTTTATATTCATAAGGATTATAATAACCTAAAACTATTATTTCTTCGGTATTATACTTTCTAATATCTTTTAATAATTTTTCAAAGTCTAGCATTTTATCAGCAAAAATTTCTAGTATTTTATCTTCTTCAATTACTTCTATGTCACTTGTTGACATATTAATTTCTGTCAACAAATCATTTGCTCCTATTGATATTGTTACTAAATCTGCTTCTCTTAAACATTTTTTGAAAGATAATGACTTATTTTGTTTATTAATGACTTGATTCATATCTAACTGGTGTTGTAAATCAGATATTCTAAAATCAGCATTTGCAAAATCTTTACTGTAATTTTTTAATAAATTTTTTTCTTTTAAATAATTAGCTAAATAATCACTATAACCATAACTATTCTCATTATATGAATTAACTCCTACTGATAAAAAATCACCAATTGATAAGTAATTAATTTTATCATCATGAAATGTAATATAGATAAAATAAATTATTAGAAGTAATAGTATAAAAACTATTAATTTTTTGTGTTTCATTTTTATCACCTAAAAAAAATTAGAGTCATAATATTATATTTCTCTAATTTCTACTTTAGCACCAACATTGGTTAATTTTTCTACAATATTTTCATACCCTCTTAAAATATGTTCAACATTTGTTATCTTTGTAGTACCTTCAGCCATCAAACCAGCTATTACCAAAGAAGCACCAGCTCTTAAATCAGTTGCTACTACATCACAACCAGTCAATTTAGTAGGACCAACAATGGTAGAAGTTTGATTTTTAACTCTTATATCTGCACCCATAGAATTTAAATAAGGTATATGCATAAATCTATTTTCATAGATAGTTTCTTCTATCTTACTTTGTCCTTTACAAGCAGTCAATAATGGAGTAAGTGGTTGTTGTAAATCGGTAGGGAAACCAGGATATGTCTGAGTCTTTACATGAATAGATTTATAATTATCTTGTCTACTAACAATAATATAATCTGAACCTATATCTAAAAATGCACCCATTTCCTCTAATTTACTAGTTAATGATTCAATATGCTCAGGAATAATATTATCTACCTTCAAATTTTCACCAACAGCTGCTCCTAAGATTACATAAGTTCCGGCTTCAATTCTATCTGGTATTACCTCATGAAAACATTTTCCTAGATAGTCAACTCCTTCAATTTCAATACTTGAAGTTCCGGCTCCTCTTATTTTTGCTCCCATATTATTTAATAAAGTTGCAACATTTACTATTTCTGGTTCTTTAGCTGCATTATCTATAATTGTTTTTCCCTTTGCTTTTACTGCTGCTAACATTATATTAATAGTTGCTCCAACACTAGCAAAATCTAAGTAAATATTATTTCCTCTTAATTCATCAGCTTCGACAATATAACAATTATCTTTATTTGTTACTTTTGCACCTAAAGCTTCAAAACCTTTTAAATGCAAATTAATTGGTCGTGCACCAATAGAACATCCACCTGGTAATGACATGGTAACTTTTTTATACTTACCTAATAATGCCCCCATAAAATAATATGATGCACGAAGTTTTTTTGCAAGAGTAGCAGGTATTTCTTTGTTTTCTATTTCCTTAGAATCTATTACAATAGTTTCACTTGCTCTTTTAACTCTTGCTCCTAAAAATGACAATATTTCACATAATGCTTCTGTATCAGTAATATCTGGGACATTACATATTGTTACTTCTTCATCTGATAAAATTGCTGCTGGTATTAATGCTACAGCGCTATTTTTTGCTCCACTAACTCTGATGGTACCAGTTAATTTTTTTCCACCATTAATCTCTAATAACTTCATATATCTTACTCTCTTTCGCTATATTATATTACTATTTTTTATTTTGTTGCTACCTATCAAGAAAATCAAAATGACTCCAAAGATAATTCTTACATTTATATAATAAAGAAAAATAGAGCTTTTGTCAAAAAAAAGAAATTCAAAAGCTGAATTTCCTTTAATTTTTTTGATTTTCTTCTTGATTTTCAATATTATCTTTAGGACAATCATCTCGAAGAGAAAACATTTCTTTTTCATTTACTTCTTTTGCACTTGGACAATTTTTTATCTTTCCTGTCTCTTTTTGTTTATTATTTTTATTTTGATTTTTCATTTTTGCCTCCCTTAATACTATTAACTATATTTAAAGATTTATACATTAAAAATTAAATATTTTATTCCTAGTATTAAAAGAATAATACTTCCTACAATATTGGCAAGTTTTCCGAATTTAATTGTTAACTTGCGCCCAAAATCTAGTCCTAACTTTGTAAACAAAAAACTAAATGTAGAAAATAATAACCCACATAAAACAATATTTTCTTCATGAAGTCCAAGACCTATTCCCATAGAAAAACTATCAATACTAACACTAAAAGCAAACAATAATGCTTGATAAATTCCTGTAATACTAGTTTTATTATTATTTAAATCTTTAATACCAAAAAGCATTTCACACGCTAGTATCGTAAATATTATTCCAATTAACAAATCTGGATTAGGAATAAATGATTCTAAAAGAAAAAGACCTACTACACTTCCAAGAATTGGCATAAAAAAATGAAATGTACCTACCATTGCACTTAATAAATTAGTCATTTTTTTCTCAAGTCCTACTGTTCCATAAATAATTGCTAAAGAGAAAGCATCCATACTCAAACTAATAGAAATAATTATTAATTGTCCTAAATTCATAGTGCCTCCTACTTTGAATTTATGTAGAAAGCACTATACTTAGAAGTATTTTTCTAACATATCTTTGATATAAAAATGGTATTCTACTTCTGTTTTATCTTCTTCATCTAACAAGCAAAATGGAGGAAATAAAACACACCACCAATTTTCACCAGCTCCTTCTCCTATTGTTACTACTAATGATTCGTAATATCCTTCTTTATAAATTATTCCTTTGTATTTCTTTTCAGGAAAATAATTTAAACCATATTTTACTTTATACATATCATCATCTTTATTAACTAATAAGGTGTTTCTAACAATTAAAGAAAATTCATTTTGATTAGCTTTTAATAACTTTCTAGTTTCTTCTATAGAACTGCTATTTTTTAATAAATCATTTAATTTTTTCTGTAGATTATCTTTTACTTTTAATTTTATTTCTTGGTCTTTTTTATCATTAGACTTAGCAACAACTCTAAATCTTATCGCTTCATCTGGAATTACAATTTCTTCATTAAAATTTTTATAACTAGATAAACTAATAATAATTAAACTTATAAGAATTAGAATTTTCTTCATAAAAAAATCACCTTTCTTATTAATATTATTGGTGATTTATTTATTTTTATTTAATTTTATTTCTAACAAATATCATTCTATTTCGACCATATAAATCTTTTTTACAAGTAACTATAGCTGTCGGAAGGCAATTAATTACAAGATTGGTGATTTCTTCTTTTTGACTTTCTCCGATTTCGAAGGCAATTAAATACTCATCATTTAAATAAGGTTTAATACTAGACAATATCTTTTTATAACAATCAAGTCCGTCTTGTCCACCATATAAGGCTAAGGCTGGTTCATTATTTTTTACAATTTCTTCGACTTGTTCATCATTTTTGATGTAAGGTGGATTAGAAACGATTATATCATATTTAGTAATTTCTAAATTAGAAAACCAATCACTTTCTACAAAAGTTACATCTAAACCTAAATTAACAGCATTTTGTTTAGCAACTTCTAATGCTTCTTTAGAAATATCTACTAAAGTAACTTCACTATCTTTTATTAATTTTTTTATAGTAAGACCAATAGCTCCGCTACCACAACCTAAATCTAACACTCTCAATTTATCTTTATTAAATTTTTTTGAATATTCCACTACTTGTTCTACTAATTCTTCAGTTTCAAAACGTGGTATTAAAACATTTTTATTTACAATAAATCTAGAACCATAGAAATTAACATTTCCAATAACATATTGAATTGGTTTTTTTTCTCTTAATGCTTCTAAAGAATCCTCATATTTTTTTTCAATAGTTTCATCTACTTTTTTATCTAATATAGTTAGTAATTCTAAAGGATTTACTTCTAAAAAAGAAGCAAGTAGCATTTTGGCATGATCACTACTTGTTTTACTTTTTCCATAAACTATTAATTCTTCAACAGTCATTATTCTTCTTCACCAGCTAGTTTTCTTCTTTGATCTTCCATCGTTAAAGCATCAATTATTTCATCTAATTGACCATTCATCACTCTATCTAAATTATTAGTAGTGAAACCAATACGATGATCTGTAACTCTATTTTGTGGATAGTTATAGGTTCTTATTTTTTCTGCTCTATCACCAGTTCCTATTTTACTTCTTCGCTCACTACCTAATTCTTGGTCATGTTTTTGTTGTTCTAAATCATAAAGTCTTGCTTTAAGTACTTTCATTGCTTGTTCTTTATTTTGAATTTGGCTTCTTTCATTTTGACAAGTTACAACTGTGTTTGTTGGTAAATGGGTAATTCTAACTGCACTATCAGTTGTATTTACTCCCTGTCCACCACAACCTGATGATCTAAATATGTCTATTCTTAAATCCTTTGGATCAATAGTTATATTAACATCTTCAGCTTCTGGCATTACTAAAACAGTAGCAGTTGAAGTTTGAATTCTTCCATTACTTTCCGTTACTGGAACTCTTTGCACTCTATGTGAACCACTCTCATATTTAAGTTTTGAATAAGCCCCTTGTCCTTTTATCATAACTTCTATTTGACTAAAACCACCAGCTGTTCCTTCTACAGCATTGATTATTTCCGTCTTAAGTCCTATTTTTTCTGCATATCTTGAATACATTCTGAAAAGGTCACCAGCAAAAATATTAGCTTCATCACCACCAGCTGCTCCTCTTATTTCCATAATTACATTTTTAGAATCATTAGGATCTTTTGGTATCAATAATATCTCTAACTGTTTCTCAATGTTTTCTTTTTCTTCTTCAAGATTTTTAAGTTCTTCTTTAGCTATTTCTTTTAGCTCTTCATCGCTTAACATCTCTTTAGTATCTTCAATAGATTCTAATATTTTTTTATATTTCTTATATTCAGTTACTACTTCTTCTAAATCTGATATTTCTTTAGATATCTCTCTTGTTTTATTAATATTTTTTAGTACATCTTCACTCATTAATTCGGTTTGCAACTGATTATATTTTGTAAGAGTAGCTTCTAATCTTTCTATCATCTAAACCAAGTCCTTTCTTTGTCTAGCTAATTATATCATAGCTCGAATATTCCTTGCAAATATTATAAAAAGAACTATTCATTTTCTAGTTCTTCTTCATCTACAACAACTAAGTCTTTTAAATCTTCATTAGAATCAACATAGTCATCATCGTCATCAACATCACCAGAATCATAATTATCTTCTTCTAATTCATCTGATAACATATCGTCTTTTGTATCTTCTGTTTCTTCTTCATCTTCTTCATCTTCATCGTCCATTTTAGCAATTTTGTCAGATGTATGACGACTTCTTAAATCCCAACACCCATCTTCTAACATTATAAAACGTTTATCGGTGGTAAGTGATGTATAATAATCCCCAATTTTTTCTTCAAAAGTACTACTTGGAAGTTCTAATAAAGTTATAATGCTCTTGAAAAGTTCTGCAGTATTTTGTTTTCCTTGTTCTTCTAAAAGATAAAATGTAATATCTTTATTTGATAATAATTCTAATTCCTCTTTTTTCATTTTTGATAACTTCATTTTATTTCCTCCCATATTAAAGTATATTTCAAAATGAATACTTGTTTCTTAATCAAGTCATATAAACTTATATCATTTTTTATATGTAAATGCAATACTTTTTTATACTGTTTACATTTTTTCAGGTATTTCAATTCCCAAAATTGATAATAGTTCTACATTTGTATCATATACATTTTTTGTTAAAAGTAACCAGTTTTCTTGAGTATTTTTATTATTTTCTGTCAAAACATGACATTTCTCGTAAAATTTACTATAGGTACTAGTTAATTGATATAAATAATCTGAGATTACATTTAATTCTTTTGTATCATATGCTTTATGTAAAATTTTATTTTTATTTAATAATAAAGTTATCAATTCTTTTTCTACTTCATCTGTTATAGAAGTATATTTTTCGTAATTTAAATTATTTTCTTTAGCTTTTTTTAATAAAGATTTCATTCTAATAGTAGTATATAAAAGATATGGACCAGTCTTTCCTTCTACATCTACAAATTTTTTAGGATCAAAAATATAATCTGTTGTTCTATTTGATAGTAAATCAGCATATTTAATAGCAGCAACAGCTATTTGTTCAATTATTTCTTCTTTATTTGGCTCTTTTTCTAAATTATGGGAATGAGCTGTTACTTCTTCCTTTACTTCAGCTAAAAGACTTTTTAAAGATAATGCCCCACCATCTCTTGTTTTAAATGGCTTTCCATCAGGTCCATTCATTGTACCAAAACCAAAGAAAGATAATTTTGTATCATCGCTAACTATCTTTGTCTTATGAGCTGCTCTAAATACTTGTTCAAAATAAAGACCTTGTCTTAAATCTGTTAAATACCACATTTCATCTGGATTAAAACGTTCAACTCTTGATACCATTGTTGCTAATTCACGAGTAGCATATAAAGTAGCTCCATTACTTTTAACAACAACAAGATCAGGCATAGGTGCTTTATCAGTATCTTCTCTAACTTCGATTACTTCAGCTCCTTCGCTTTTTTGTAAATAGCCTTGATTTCTTAAGTTTTCTATCATTGGCCCCATATAAGAATAGCAATCACTCTCACCTTCCCATAAATCAAAGTCAGTATTAAATTTTTTATAAACTTCTTTAATGTCCTCAATCGATATTTTCTTAATCTTATCCCATAAAGCAACATAATTAGGTTTTCCTTCTTCTAGTTCTTTTGTAATAAGTCTTACCTCTTCCATTATATTTTTGTCTTCTTTAGCTTTAAGACTTGCTACTGGATATATTTCTTCTAAATCTTTAGCTGTTATTGGTAATTCATCCCAATTATTACTTTCTTCTTCAGTAAAATAATTAAGATTAGGGTATCTGTTTCTAATTTCATAAATAACCATTCCGGATTGTCTACCTATATCTCCAAAATGAACGTCACAAATTACTTCTTGTCCTAATCTTTTTGTTAATCTTTTTAAGGCTTCACCAATATTAGCACTTCTTAAATGACCAACGTGAAGGGTTTTTGCTATATTAGCACCACCATAATCTAAAAAGATTTTTTTATTCTCTAGCACATCAACATCTTTGTCATCACTATTATAATAATTGTTAACAAAATCTATTAATAGTTCTTCTTTCAAAGAAACATTAATAAATCCAACAGATGCTATCGTGACATTAGCAAAATAACCACTTTCTTCTAAAATCTTTTTTATATCTTCAGCAATAAGTATTGGACTTTTATGTAAAACTTTAGCAAGACTCATTGCATCATTTAATTGATAATCACCTAAATCTTTTCGTTTACTTTCTAACAAAGTTACTCTTTCTATCGGAATAGCTGCATCATTCATTCTTTTTGTTAAGTCTTCTTCTATTTGTTTAATTAAACTCATTTTAGTCCTCCCATTCTATACTATATTCGTGGTCAAAATCATTGCCATCAATTCTATAGATTACTAAAAAAGAATTCACTCCTTCTTTAATTTGTTTTGTTTTCATTAAAACTGCACCACTTTGTTTTGTTTCTTTAAGATATATCTCAAAAGAATTACTAGTATTTTCTAAAAATTTATAACTAAGTATTGCTTCTTCGGTTTCACGTAGTAATATTTTTTCTTTTAAATATATTGTTAATAAGGCATGTTCATCTTGATACTGAATTACCTGATTTTTTTTATCAAAATTAGCTTTGCCTTCATATGTAAACACTTCATTATTAGCAATCAATTTAGCTATTACTTTAATTTCTTTCATAATGTTTCCCTTTCATTCAGCTAATATTATAGCAATGAATTAAATTTCTTACAAGAATATTGTTATTTTTAAAGAGTTTGGACAAGATAAGTGTAGGTGATGATTATGAAATATATCAAAAAAGTAACTAAATTTACTATATTACTTGTTCTATTATTTATTATTTTTAACATTACTGCTTATTCTTATGCTTATTTATCACCAAAATTACAAATAAAAAGTGCTAATAAGTTTATGTTATTTGATCAAGATAATGAATTGTTTTTCCAAGGAAGTGGCGATAGTAAATGGGTAAGTCTAGATAATATATCTGATAATGTCATTAAGACTACTATTGAAACGGAAGATAAAAATTTCTATAAACATAAGGGTTTTGATTATTTAAGAATTATGAAAGCTATGTATGTTAATGTTGTTTCAAGAAATAAAAGTCAAGGTGCAAGTACTATTACACAGCAATATGCTAAAAATTTATTCTTAGACTTTTCAAAAACTTGGAAAAGAAAATGGGATGAAATGTGGTACACTATTGAGATTGAAACGCATTATAAGAAAAAAGATATTTTAGAAGGCTACCTAAATACTATTAATTATGGACATGGGATGTATGGGATAGAAAATGCTAGTCAATTTTATTTTGGAAAAAAAGCTAAAGATTTAGATTTAGCAGAAGCAGCCATTTTGACTGGAATTCCAAAGTCACCGAGTAACTATTCTCCTTTAATTAATTATGATAAAGCTAAAGAAAGACAAGTTCTTATTCTTAAAAATTTATTAAAAGAAAAAAAGATTAGTAATGAAGAATACAACCAAGCAAGTAATGAAAAATTAACCTTTGTTGGAGAAAAAGAGAAAGAAGAATTATCAACAGTTATGTATTATCAGGATGCTGTAATGAAAGAATTAAAGTCCTTAAAGGAAATACCTAGTACTTTTCTAGAAACTGGTGGTTTAAAAATTTATACTAGTCTTAATCTTAAAAGTCAAAAAGAACTAGAAGCTAATGTTAAAGAAACTTTAGGAGACAATGAATTAGAAACAGCAGCTGTTTTGTTGGACCCTCAAACTGGTGGTGTCAAGGCATTAGTTGGTGGAAAGGATTACACTAAATCAGAATATAACAGAGCAATATCAGCTAAAAGACAAGTTGGTTCTACAATGAAACCCTTTCTTTACTATGCTGCTTTAGAGAATGGTTTCACTGCTTCTACTACTTTCACTAGTGAACAAACAACTTTTACTTTTTCTAATAAAGATACTTATTCTCCTAAAAATTATAATGAAAAATATGGTAATAAACCAATTTCAATGGCAACTGCTATTTCTTATTCTGAAAATATTTATGCTGTTAAAACACATTTATTCTTAGGAGAAGATACTTTGATAAATATGGCAAGACGAGTAGGAATTACTTCTAAGCTTGACAAGGTACCATCTCTTGCTCTTGGAACTAGTGAGATTTCAATGTTAGAAATGGCTGGTGGCTATGCTACTTTTGCCAACGAAGGTTATAAAGTAAAACCTCATTTTATTGAAAAAGTAGTCGACCAAGAAGGTAATATTTTATATGAAGCTGATAATAAAAAAGAACTTGTTTTAAATTCTAGTTTAACTTTTATTTTAAATAATTTATTAACTGCAACTTATGACTCTGCCTTTATTGATTATAATTATCCAACTGCTATCAATCTAGCCTCTAAAATGACTCATACTTATGCTTTAAAAAGTGGTACCACTAATACTGATAACTGGTATATTGGTTATAACAAAGATGTTGTAGCTTTAGTATGGTGTGGTTATGATGATAATAGAAATCTAGAACCTAAAGAATACAAATTTGCACAAAATATTTGGATAAAATCAATTGAAGATTATATGCAAGGAAAAGAGGATAATTGGTATCAACCAAAAGATAATGTTGTTGGTGTTTTAGTTAACCCTATAACTGGTAAACCAGCTACTAAAAATGATACTAAAACTAAAATGATGTATTATATTAAAGGTACAGAGCCAACAATGACAGACCCTGTCTTTGACGAATTATTAACAGATAAGAAAGAAACTTAGGAGAATATTTTGGAAGAGAATTGTAATCTTCTTTTTTCTTTGATATAATTCGTTTAGGATGTGATAGGATGTTATACGTTATATGTGGAATAGTATTTTTCCTTATTTTACTTTTTGTAATAATATTTTTACATTTTAAAAAGAAATATAAGTTTTATTTATCAAAAGTATCTGAAGCTAATAACAATATTGAAATAATTATTGAAAAGAAAGTAGAGATTCTATTGAAAATAGCTCAAATAATTGATAAAGATAAGATAAAAGAGTTAGAAGAATTCAAAGAAAAGGAACTAACTAGTCATCAGTGTTATATAGAATTAAATTCCATTGGTAATAAGCTTTTAAAAGAAGCTGATGACGAAGAATATGAATCTAACAAAAAACTTAATAATTTAATCGACCGTTTTGATGATAATGAATGTGACTTAAAAGGTGTCTTAAAATATTATAATGACAATGCTGTGGAGACAAATAATTATCGTCATAAATTTCCAAGCAATATTGTTGGTTTATTTTTACACTACAAAGAATTAGATATTTATAAGATTGAAAAAAGAGAATCTTTTGCTATTCTCTCTAAGTAGACCTAAAGGTCTTTTTTATTTATTATAAAGTTTTTTGTACTTTTCTTTTTTTAATGATTTCATCAACCAATAATGGTATCTCCTTCCAATCTTCTGTTTGATATCCAGAATAACTAGAATTATATCCAAACAATATTGAATCAACACCAACTAATTTAGCTGAATTAACATGTCGTAATTCATTATCAATTAATATATCATAATCATGATTTTTTAAAAATTCTGCTTTAGAATAAAACCCTAAATTCATATATGTATAATTAACATCTTTTTCTTCAAAATATTCTACAAGTCTTTTCTTTAAAGATACATATTTATTGAGTGGTCTTGCTGATAATAAATCAACTTGAATTCCAATATTTAATAATTTATTCAGTGACTCTTGAACAGATGGTTTTATTTCACCAAATGCCATTTGTTCTCTATAGGTTTGCCAAAATAAAGACAATTCTTCATCGCCCCAATGATAATTTTTATTAGAATCGATTTCAGGATGATTTCTTATAAATTCATTCCAATAGTAATTTTCCAGCTCTTTAGTACACAAAATAGTATCATCAATATCAACAGCAACTTTAATTTTTTTGGTTTCAGAAATATTTTTTAATCTTTGTAATTCACTTTTTACAAAAAATGATGTTATCTTTATATCATTAGTTATTTCATTAATATCATATATTTGTGACTCTTCATCATTTTGGGAAGGTGAAAGTGAAGTGTTTATATAATTCAATGTACCATTTAAACCAAATAAGCCACTTAAATTTAATTCATCAATGGAACAACTAAAGTTAGGAATATCACTTTTTTCTATTGGCAATTTATCTAACTTATAAAGTTTGGCTATTTGTTTCTGAATTTTTAATGAATCAAAGTATCCCCACCAATTCTTATCATCATGATAAGAGCCGTCTTTTAACTTAAACATTCTTTCACCATTTACTATAGTTTCATATTTTTGATCTATAAATGTTTTCCAGTATTGATCAGTAATTAAATGTACTAAATAACCAAAATAGAATGGATTAGTTAGGAAATTATAGTATTTAAAATAAAATTCTTCATAATCATTAGCTTGACCTTGCTTCACTCTAAAGTCCCAGAAATGGGTTAAATATTTATCCTTAACTCCATTTTCATTTTCAACATTTCTCCAACAATCTGGAGCAACTGTCCCAATTCTTAACAATAATTCGTCATAATTATAATCTTTATTAACTTCCTTAGCTACTGCCTCATGTATTCTTGCTGAAGGCACAATTATCTTCTCCTTTCTTTGTATTTTTTATTTTTCTATGTTCCAATCTATTGGTTTTATTCCATTTGCAATTAAAAACTCATTAGTTTTAGAGAAAGGTCTACTTCCAAAAAAACCATTATATGCGGAAAATGGTGACGGATGAGCAGATTCTAGAACTAAATGTTTAGGATTAGTTACCAATACTTTTTTTGCTCTAGCATAGTTACCCCAAAAGATAAAAACAACTGGTTCTTCTTTCTTATTTACTTCTTCTATTACTTTATCAGTAAACTTCTCCCAACCACGATGACTATGAGAAGCAGCTTTATCCTTTTCTACTGTTAAAACACTATTTAATAATAAAACTCCTTCATTAGCCCAAGGTAATAAACTATTTTTTTCAGGAAAAGGAATTCCCAAGTCACTTTCTAATTCCTTGAAGATATTAACAAGACTTGGTGGTTTTTTTAAACCATCACGTACTGAAAATGAAAGACCTTGAGCTTGATTAACACCATGATAAGGATCTTGTCCTAGAAGAACTACTTTTGTATCTTTATAGGAGGTATTCCTAAAAGCATTAAATATCTCATTTTTTCTTGGATATATTTCTTTAGTATGATATTCACTATCAACAAATTCTAATAGTTCTTTAAAATAAGGCTTGTTATATTCTGTCCTTAAATATTCATCCCAATCATTACCTATCATTTTTTTCAACTCCTATTTATGATATTTTTCATTATTTCTGATTTTATATGTGCGATATAGTTGTTCTAAAAACATTATCCTAAATAACTGATGTGGAAAGGTTAATTTAGAAAATGACCATTTTTCTTTTGCTATATTATAGATATCTTGATGAAAACCGTTACTTCCCCCAATAATAAAAGTAATATTACTGCTATTCATTTCTCTAACTGTCATTAATTCAGCCATTTCTAATGATGTCATTTCT
>JAQXHT010000097.1 GCA_029007415.1 bacterium | reverse complement strand
ATGATTAGTAGTTAAAGATACTGTATCTAAAGAAGTAAGACCTATCTTATTATCAAGCATTATCTTTTGCTTAGCATTACCTTTAGATATCAATTTACCTTTCATATCATAAAGATAGTTAACTATCATTCCTTTACCACTCTCTAAAAATCTAATACCATCTTCTTGATTTAGTTCTTTATCTAATAGAATGATTATCTTATCATCAGTAACTTCTAAAACTTTACCAATAGGTAGCCCTATATGATTAGGAGATTTTTTATTTACTAAGTCTTTACTAGCAAGTAAATGTCCTTTAGTAAAACCACGATAGAATAAGCTCTGTAAGTTTTCTTTTTCTCTTTCTGTAATCTCTTCTTTGTTAAGTATCTTACGGTAATAGTTAGTAATAAAAGAGACATAGCTAGGACTTTTCATTCTTCCTTCTATTTTTAAACTATCTACATAAGGTGTTAATTTTAGAATATCTTCACTTAGATTTAACTCTTTCATAGAAAGAAGATAACCTTCATTAATTAGCCTATTATCTTTAAATAATTTCCAAGGGAAACGACAGCATCCTGCACATTCTCCCCTATTACCACTTCTACCACCTAATACTTGTGACATTAAACATCTACCAGAGTAACTTACGCAAAGGGCTCCATGAACAAATACTTCCTTCTCGACTGGTGTGTTAATCTGTTTTATCTCTTCAAGAGACATTTCTCTTGGTAACACTACTCTTTTAACACCTAATTTGTAAAGAAAATCTATTCCTTCTTTAGAAACATTATGAGCTTGCGTTGAAGCATGAATTTCAAGATTAGGAAACTTCTTAAGACATAAACAAATCATGCCAAAGTCTTGCATTAGAATAGCATCTACTCCATTAACATATAGAAATTCTACTTGGTCTAGAAACTCTTCTACTTCGTTTTCTTTCACTAATGTATTCATTGTTACATAGATTTTAACACCATAAATTTTTCCAATTCTTATGGCTTCTTTTAATTCTTCATCCGAAAAATTTAGAGCATATGCGCGTGCCCCAAATTTCTTTCCTGATAAATAAATAGCATCTGCACCATTATTAATTGCCGCTATCAAACTTTCTTTATTTCCTGCTGGTGCTAATAGCTCCATATTTTATCACTCCTCACAATCATCAATGATATAAGGTGACGAACTACTTCCATCGCCATCATTAAAAGCTACTGATGATTTTAAATAAACTGTTGGTCGTACTCCCACATCAGGACTATAAATAAGATAATAGCCGATGTAAGCAGTAGGACGAATAATCAACCCACTTTCACTACGAGCTGAATAAGATGTAAGTGTCCAAGAATAATTACTGTTAAATAACCAGTCATTGTTTTTACAGTCACTATAAGAACTGCTATCCCAGTTATATATTTCTTTTCCTAGACAACTAGCACGATTAGTTGTACTACCACCACTTGTAGCAAAACCATAATCAGAAGGATAAATAAGTCCTACTTTTCCCGTCCAGTTGGTACTTCTTCCACTATATACGTCTGTTCCTCTTTCTCTTTGATAATACAGTAATGGAGTAACATCATTAAAGGTACTACTTCCTCCTAAATACCACTTAGCATTTCCTACCAATGCTCTAGCTTGTTCTGTCAAGCCAGTAGATGTAAAGTCACAAGCTTCCGTAGCATTATTTTGTCCTCTATAGCAAGTACCACTTTTTCTATTCCAATATAAGCTTCCACCTGTTTCACCATCATGATTTGGATTTAATAAATAATTAAGTCTAGCATCTGACCAATTATTTTTACCATAAGTAGTTTCTGCTCCAGTAGTAGTATCTTTATTATCCCATGAATAATTTCCTATCGATTCATTTCTGACAATTTTTAATCTTTTTTCATATTTTCCGGTACCATCATCAGTTTCAAATACTCCAATGATTCTCCAGATTTCATTATTAAATTTTATATAATTATTTGGATTTTGTCCAATATATCTGTATTCAGTATTAGCTTTAAGTTGCGTTGTAGCACTCTTTGAATAAGTCCATACTTCCTTCTTTTGAGTAGCATTAGCACTATTATAATCTAAGCTTTCACTATTAGCTTTACTAGTAATTTTAGTAACAGCATTCTCTCCCGGCGTACAACTTAATGACTCCACACTGCAAGCAGCATTTGGAATAGTATTCAAATCATAATTTTTCTTTTTACTGACCTTTGAGTTACATACTAAATGATAAGTATATTTGCCACTACTCTTTGTTTTGGTATAACGTATCTTAGAACCAGAACAATCATAATCTGTATCATCATAAGATTTAACTAAATCGCTAGATGCTAATTCTTGATAACTAATTTCAATACAGCCCTGCCAAGCATCTACACCAAGAGGAGTAATATCTTCTCCTTCTTTTTGAACATAGACTTTAGCAGCTTCCACCAAACTCTTAGCATACATTTCAAACTGTTTTGTCTTGTTATTATTTTGTAACTTAACAATTGATGGGGTCACCATCACAGTAATTAATCCCATAATTGTAATAGTTGCAAGCAATTCAACTAATGTAAAACCTTTTTTTTTCTTCACCATAAATCACCATACTCTATATGATTTATTTTATCAAATTGTTAAAGTTTAGTAAATTGCTATTTAAGCACTTTAATTTTTTCGACTTCCTTTTTCATCCCTTCACTTGGTATTTTTTTAACGTTGTCATCTAATGAAGCTATTTTTTTAAGCCTAGGTAATCGGTTAGTATTAAAGTATAACTGTTCATCTGTCATATTTAGAATAAAGTCAAACCATCTATTTATTTCGTCATTACTATCGTGTTCAAGATCAAAATAAATATCATTGATTCTTTTAACATAAGTCGGCTGATTAAGAAGAATGCTTTGCGAAATATTTAAAGGACAAATTTTTAAATTCATTCCATATACATTATTAATTCTTTCTGTAAGTTTCATATTATAAATCATTCGTGCTGTTCTACCATTGCCATCACTAAATGGATGAATTCTTACAAATAGTAAGTGTGCTAAAGCACTTTTTAAAAATGGATTACTATCAATTACTGATAAAGACTTAGTCTTATAAAATTTGATAAAATCATCCATAAACGGTTTTACATCTTCTGGTTTTGCACCATACCAATAGATTTTTTCTTCTCCATTCACTAACGAACTAACTCTAACTTCCCCTTTACGATAATCAGTACTATCTTTCATAATAACATTGTGAACTCTTTTAATATTGGCATGACTTACATTTAAGGAAGAAAAAAACAAATCATTTTCTAATATATCTTTATTTTTTATATGATGTTTCTCCATTTTATGAGAAGAAATTATTTCTTGACTTATTGCATCTAAAAAATAATAAATTTTTGTATAATCATCACATCTAGCAAGCGTTGATAAATACTCATCAAATTCTTTATTTGTTTCTTCCATATGTTCTAATACATAATCTTCAACCTTGATTCTACGTACATATTCTTCTAATGGAAAATAATCAAATTTATTAAGATTTATTCCGTTTTCTGGTTTCATATTTATTCCTTCTTTCTAAAATTTACTTTTAATTAAACCTCTACTTTTTTCTTCTTTAAAATTAAAATCTTTATTATATTGTTTTAAAAAGTAGATTTTATCTAAATTATTATCAAATATAGTATCAACAAGTTCTAAAGCGTTTGTATATGACGATTCAGTTGGTAATTCTTCTCTAAGTCGATAATCAAGATATTCTTCATCAATCATACCTTTAACAGGTGCTTTAAAAAGTTTTACAGCTGTATTTATATTGTTTTGCCAGATAATTTCTTTACTTGTTCCATTAGGACTTCTAAATTCTATAGTACTTCCAGGATATGGCTTATATACACTACGTTTTATATTTTTAAAGTTAACCGCTACATTTCTATCTTTTAGAAAAATTTCATCATACAAATCAGAAAAACAAAGTGTATCATTTAATGCTGCCAAATCTTGATATAAAATCTTAGCGATTGGGAAAGCATATCTTCCTGATGATAAACGCATCTTACTAGACTCACCTTTAAAAAATTCTAGTAATTCTTTTTCATATAGCATATAAGTTTTGAGAAATTGTCGCCAATAATTTAAACTATTTTCTAAAATATGGCTTCCAACATGAATATGCCCTCCTGCATTTTCACTTGTTACTACACCATTTTCAGTTAAAAACAAGCAAATTTGTTGCAATTCTTTCCAATCTTCCTTTTTATCTACCAAGATATGCGAATCTATTTCTCCACCTGTTGGAACTGTTTCATCACTACTGGATGTATAGCCACGATAATTATTGATAATATATCTATCCACCATATCGCGAGATAAATTTTCGTATTCTATTTCTACTCCAAAGGTATCAGTAAAACCAAAACCTAAATGTTCTCTATATGGTAAAGTAGAATTTTTGATATTTTTTCTTAGTTCTTCTAATTCTTCTTTATTAAATTTTGACAACATATCATTAGCTTGCATATCTAGCATAGTTATGTTTTCCATAATATCCCCTTCTTTTTTGTCGTTTATTATACTACAAAAAGGGAAAAAAAGCTATCTTTTTTACAAGGTAGCTTTATATGAAAAATCTCAATTAATTTTATTATCGCCTATTTTTCTTTTCCCCAATCTTCAAAAGGATCATAACCATTTTCTTTTTCCCATTTAATATGTGCATCTCTTGCATTTTTTACAGCACTACAATTATTATTACTAGTAAGAGATGCACCATCAGTAACAATAAAAAATGGTAAACCATACTTTTTTGCTAGTTTCTTTACTTCTAAACAAAATTCTCTTGCTTTTTCTTTATTATTCATTTTTAATTATTCTCCTAAACTATTTTTAAATGTTATCTAGTTTAAAAAGTTCATAACTAGATCAATTATAACTTCTTTTTCTTTTGGATTTGATTCTGCGATAAGTAGTGTTAAGGCAGTAAGTGTATTATTATCAATAACTTGTTTATCGTCTTTATATAGAATATCATAGTAATTTAGAAAATAGATAAATAGGGTTGCTGCTATTCGTTTATTACCATCTATAAAAACATGGTTTTTAACAATCATATATAAGAAGTTAGAGGCTTTTTCTTCGATACTTTTATAAACGTCTTTATTATCAAATGTTTGATAAATATTATTTATTATTGCTTCTAGACCATTATTTCTTTCAATAGCAAAGAGGCTACTTTCTTGGTTGAATCTTAATTTATTAATTACATCCAAACAATCTTTATATTTTATTTGTTTTTTACTATTATTTCCTTTAGGCTTTAATAATGTTCTATGATCATAGTTATCTAAAAGATCAAGTGCTTTTGAATAGTTTCCTATTACCTTTAGAATTTCTTGGGCATCACTATTATTTAAGTTTTCATCTATTCTATTAGCAATATCTATAAGTTTAACTGTTTTCTCTAGATACTCTAATCTTTTTTGATTAACTGCATATCCTTGTAACATATAGTCTTTTAGTATTTTACTTGCCCATTTTCTAAAGATAATACCATTTTGTGACTTAACACGATAACCAACACTAATTATTACATCAAGATTGTAATAATCTATTTCTCTGGTTTGAGTTTTACTTGTTAATGCTCCATGAGCTGTGGTATGTGCAAATTTTGCACATACCTCATTTGCATCTAACTCTTCTTCTTTAAAAATATTATTAATATGTCTTTTTATTACCGTTCTATCTCTATCAAACAAAGTTGCCAATTGTTCTAAAGATAGCCACACAGTCTCATCCTTCATATTAACTTCTAATTTAACATTTTGATTTTCAAATAAAATTATTTCATTTTTCATATAAAACCTCCTACTATTTTAATTTAACATATTCTTCTTGCTGATTCACACCATTCATTAGATGTATTTTCACCAGGTACTTTAATAACTATAGCCTAAAGTATGAATCATTTTTAACTTCATACCAGTGTTTAACATTAACTGGTATTGTAATACTATACCTGGTTTTAAACTCACTATATTCTTTCCTTCCTTTTGTATCTAAGCATCATCCTTTCTAAGATATTTTTTCCATCTCAAATATATATTATCACATTTTTATAATAGTGGAGCATACGGGTTTTCGTATGTCTATAGCTTATATATTTTCATAATTATTATTTACCATGAAATATTGCCTATTTTTCACATCAATAACATAAAATCACATTTTTCCAATACTTTCAGCATGCAATTATCACATTTTTCCGTATAAACTTCCTTTTCCCATAAGAGCAGATATTGATATCATACTTATATCTCTTAACGATAATTTATTTTCTCTACTCTAAACCTCGTCTAATAATAAATTTCATTATATTTAGCAAATTCAACAGTAAAACCGCCTAATTACTCTCTCTATAGCTAAAGTTGTAAAGATTGACATAAGATAATGTTCCCACCAAACAGTTCGTCAATATAGATTATTTTATATTATTAGTAACCAAAGCCTTTGCTACATCACAACACTCTTGATAGTTATAAGGATAATCATTAACTGTTTCTACTTTAAATAAGTCTGCTACTGTTAACTTACTAATTTCTTCTGCTACTATCTCAGTATTACCCTTAGTAATATTTCTAATAGCACCATTCATATAATTTTCTCCTGTATGAAAAAAATAAACTACTAAACTCTTCATCTTTCATTTCTCCTTAATTTTAGTACAATTAAATTATAAAACCAGGAGGTTACCTCCTGGTCAATACTTTATGTGATTTTTTCTTAAAGGGTCAGTAAGCTGACTTTTTAATAGCAAACTATTTTCTACCAAATCGATTTTATTCATTATTTTCAAATTTTTATTCACACATGAAAATTCACCATTTTCTAAGGCAAATACTAAAAAATTATATTGATGATTTTCACTTATGCCCTGAGGATTCATAACCATATCTTGATTAAATAATTTTAATGATAAATAACTGTTAGCTTTTCCTCTACCAGTTGATATTAAGTTGTAATCTATCTGGTTAGCAAAGAATAATAGTTCTATTAATTTACCAGAATCAAATTCCCTATCATTAAATTCTACCCCTCTTGTTTCCTTGTTATCAGAAACTTTTGATATTAAATTATCTTGAATAAAATTAATGATTTTTATTACTTTTTCATCATAATCTAATGTATCTAATTGAAGTTTAGTTGACAATTCATCTATTTTAAATTTTTTAACTAAATGCCTCATAGTAATTTTTCTAGCAAAAATTATTTCATCATAATTAACCTCTAAAGAAGACAACTCATCATCACCAAAGTTCTTCTTATAAACTTCTGAACCTTTAATAAATACATTTTTACTGCCATCATAATTAGTTGGATCTAATAGGACTTTTTTATTACCAAGTTGTGCAATAACAACTGTATGATTGTGTCCTTTTTCATATGTTTTTCTTGCTATTGCCTTAATATTTGAGGCAAGTAACAAATTACACAAATACTTTGCTTGACTATCACATACACCTTTTCCTAACAAAGAAGCATTCAAACCAGTTTGTGATAACAAGTCAGCCTTTTCGCCGATATTTTCATACATCACACTTAATCTAATTAATTCCATATAAGCAATCATTATTTCTTTTTTATTCAATTGTTTAAAAGCACTAGTAGTAGTTTGAATATCGTGTAAATAAAATGCTTTTAATTCATTAAAATCAGACATTTCATAAAATTT
>JAQXHT010000096.1 GCA_029007415.1 bacterium | reverse complement strand
TACTTTCTATTTTAGTATTTAACAAAAAAGATAGATTTATACCTTTTAGATATTAATCTATCATTGAAAAAAGAAAGTAGGTGCACTACTTCTTACATTAGTATTTAGTTTTTGACAGTTTTTAACTACTACCACAACTGTCTCCTACCTTCCTATTATCGAATATCAATATTCTTGACATCTTAATAATATCATAATATTTGACATTTAACAACAAGGAAAAATTGGAAGTTTTTACTAGACTCATGTTATTTTAAATTTAAGTTGTTGATATACTCTATAAAATAAAGGGGGATATTAATTATCTTACCGTCTTTACTTAAATTATTTAATGAAAATCTTAATGATATTTCATTATCGTTTTTAGTATTATATTTAGTTAGACTATTATGATTGGTATTTTTGTCTGACTTTACTTCAATAGGAATTATTTTATTATTTTTTTGAATTACAAAGTCAATTTCATTTCTATCGAAAGTATAATAATTAGGTGCTTCATCAAATAAATAATTAAGTACATTTGCTACATAATTTTCAGTAAATGCTCCCTTAAACTCTTCTAAAAGTTTATTTTCTTTTAAAATAATACTACTGTCTAAATTTGACATTCTTCTTAAAAGTCCTACATCATTCATATAAATTTTGTAAGCAGATAAATCATAATAAGCTTTTAACGGAAAAGCACATTTATTTACTAGATAACATTTAGTGATCAAATTAGCATCATTTAACCAATTTAATGCTCCTTCATATTCTCTAGCACGAGCCCCTTCTTTTACAACTTGGTATACAAATTTCTTATTTTCTCTTGAAAGTTGTGACGGAATACCATTCCAGATTAAGGATATTTTATTAGCTTCACTTGCATCTGTATGTTTTGAAAAATCATTTTCATAAGCACTTAAAATATTATGTTGAATTTTATTGACCTTTTCGATATCTTTATCATTCACCCAACTATATACAACTTCTGGCATTCCACCAACTATATAATAAGTTTTTAATTTTTCTATTAATTCATCTTCAAATATTTTAGGAATATTAACTATTTCACTTGTCTTTCTCATAACTTCAACTAAATTTTCTGAATCATCTGCTATCAAAAACTCACTAAAAGTCATTGGATATAAATTTAAAAAATCAACTTTTCCAACTGGAAAAGACGTTTTAGATAGCCTTATGCCTAATAACGAACCAGCACAAACAACATGATATTCTCTTGCTTCTTCACAAAAATACTTTAAGGAATTCAAAGCATTTGGACATTCTTGAATTTCATCAAATATAATCAATGTAGATACCGGATTTATCTTTCTGCCATTCACAAGTGATAACTGTTCAATAATTCTCTTAGGATCCTTTGTATTTAAAAATAGTGAGGCTAATCCATCATCATGATCAAAATTGAAATATGCCACATTATCATAATATTTAGAACCAAAGTCTTTCAATATGTAGGTTTTTCCAACTTGTCTTGCTCCTTTTAAAATTAGTGGTTTTCTATCCTTACTGTTTTTCCATTTAATTAATTCTTCCATTATAAATCTTTGCATATTTTATCACCTCTTACATATTATATCACATTTTTGCAAAAAATATGTCGTTTTTACTCACAGTTTTGCATAGATTTTTAATGTTTTTATCACATTTTTGTAAAAAACACATTAAAAAATGTGCTAACAAGATTTATTGTTAACACATTTATTTAATTCTTTAGATATTGTTTTTACATACTCAGTAGTACTCTTCCTTTCAAAACTATCAATACTTAGTAAAAGAAAAAGTAAAATACTTACTACTAAAACAAGTCCATATAAAATTGTTGAAACAGCAAACCCTTTTTGGTTTAGTCTCATTCTTCTTCCTCCACTTCAATTAAAGCATGATAGTGACTTGTCTTATCTACTAAAAAGTTACTATCAATTGCCCATAATCTAATTGAATAATCTTCACTCTTTCCTGCTTCTAACGTATCGGTATAAATAACACCATCAGGAAATTCTGATAAGATGTAAGCTTTAGGTGCTTGATGATCTTTTCTGAAACTTAACTTTAATAGTTCATTAGGAATTTGTTTCTCACTACAACCATCGCTCTTTATCTTCTCTTTGTCTAAAACTAACTTTACTTTGTACTTTACAGATTCAGTAGTATTGTTCTTAACAGTAAAAGTATAACTAGGGCTAGTAAGACCAACTGCATCTGTTACTGGTGTAAACTTAGTAAGAGAAATTCCATTTCCTCTTTTCTCGTGAAATACTACTTCCATCTCCCCTGAATCATAATCTGTATTTCTTGAGGATGAAAACTTTTCATAAATTAAATAAGTAGATACTACTGCAAAAGTAATTAAAAAGATAATTATAATCATACTTTTACGTCTTTGTTTCTTATAATACGCTTGATACATAACTAACACCTCTTCTTTTATTTATTTTAAGTCTTCTTATCACTCCTAGTCAATTAATAGTTAACTAAATATCTAAACTTTACATAAAAAGAACCACTAAGTGGCTCTTATCTAGTCTTTATAGGCATTTTTTCGACAAATTACCTTATCACAAGTAGCTAATACTCCTGGTAATATTAATAGTATTAATATTACAGAACAGAAAGTTCCTTGAGAAATTGTCTCACAAATCTTAGCTGCTATTGCATCAGCAAATGATGATACTATTAAAGTAACAATTATCAAGATTGATGATGATGATAAGATAGTATGAATTGATTTATTATAAGCATTAATAATTGCATTTTGAACATTCATAGTTTCTCTTGATTCTTTATAATATGTTGTATAAACAATTGCGTAATCAATAGTTGCTCCCATTAGTATAGCTTGTACTATCAATAAAGAAATAAAGTATACTTTAGAACCAGTCATTGAAAGAATAGCCATTGTTACATAAACAGCACATTGAATAATTAAAACTAATATTAAAGGTATTAATAAATCTTTAAAAGTAAATGCTACTACTACAAAGATGAATAAAATAGTAAGAATTGTAATAAAATCTAATTCATTATTAAATGACTTACTCATTTCAAGGACCATTGGTGAATCACCTACTACGTAGATACCTTTTTTATTACCAACTTCATCTATTGTTTTTTGAACAAATTTCAAAGTATCTTTATCTTCTTTTCCATACTTAGTATTAAGTATCGCTCTTGAATATTTTTTAGATACTAGTAATTCTTTAGCAGTAGAAATAGTATCTTTAGCACTAACAATCTTATCTTGCATTTCTTTATCTAAGAATGATTTATATTTTTCATCTTTTAAGATAACATCATTTAAGTAATTAACTATCTCTTCAACCGTAAGACGCCAACTACTATCATATAAGTTTTCACTTCCGTGATAGATATAAACTAAATCAATTAGATTATAATCAAGTTCATTAGTTAACTTATTAAGAATATTATATAATTCTAAGGAATTATACTTACTACCCATTAAAGTATTTTTCATAATACCATTAACAGTTACTAATTTTTCTTTTGATGCTTCATCAAATCTACTAGAAAATTTCGAATTAGTTAAGACATCACTTATAATGAAATCAGTGAAATCTACTAATGATATTTTAGTATTACTACTTCCACTATATAAAGCCATTACAAGTGAAATAGTATCACTATCACTTCCAAGTAAGTTTGCTAATTCTTTAGCAGTATACTTACTATCTCCTAAGGAAGACATCATTACTGTTTTAACTAAATTCAATTTAGTTAGAGTTGCTTTATTAAGCTTAGAAGCTAATAGAGAATTATCTTTATTATTTAATATTAAGTTAGCAAATTCTAAAGGTGACATAGTAGTTGTTAGATTAGAATAATCTGCTACTCCATAAACACTTTTAACAATGCTTTCATCTTGAGATATTACTTTACTTAATTCTTTATAATTATATTTATATTCACTATTATCAACTATATTATAAGCAAGTAGTAAGATATCTTTGTTATTGCCTAATTTAGAAGCAATTAAACTATCATTTTGATTATTTACAATAAAGTTTACTAACTCTTTAATACTCATTTTTTTAGAGGTTTGAGTAGTTTTATAATCATAATAACCATATCCTAATCCCACTGTTTCTTTAGTAATATCACTACTTATATTAGCTAAGTAACCAGCTAATTCTTGATAAGTATAAGTAGGTACTACATTATAAGTTTCATTATAAGATAAATCCATAATACTAACTAATAATTTTAAACTAGCATACATTGTATCAGTTGGTTGCATAGAATTAAGTGCTATACTAATTACTTTATATGGTGTTAATTTTAAAGAGGTATCAGCTAGAATTTCTTCGTTACTAGCATTAGGATTTAAATTCTTATAAACACTCATATATATCATATTAACTTGTTGTTCACTAAAGCCATAATTCTTTAGTTCATTATACATATCTGTTTTATTTAAACTAGTAGTAATAAAATCTTTATTACTAAATTTAACTAAATAGGGTTTATAAGTATTAATTGATTCAGGTAGTAAACTACTAATATTACTATCCATTAATACTTCATTAACGAAAGTATTTAATGATAACTTAGTTTGTGTATTATAACTATTATTTTTAACATTACTTAAATAGTAATTATAAAAGTATAATAGTGAAATGGTGTTACTATCTAAACCAGTTAAGCCCATCTTACTTAACATTACACTAATAGTAGCGCTATCATATTTTTGATTAATATTATTAGTGTCACTTAATGTTTTAAGAATAGTTAGTTTATTAACCATTTCTTCATTAAACATACTACTAAGTGATGGATTATTTTTTAGACTTAAAGCAATAGTTGCAAATTCATTAATAGTCATTGTAGTAGTTGAATTACCACTAGTTCTAGCAAATAAGAATAAATCATTAACTGTTTTTTCATCAAGACCAAAAAGACTTGCTATTTCACTTTGATTCATTTGTCTATTAATATTATTTTTATTAGTAAATGGTTGTAATTGTTTTAGAGAAGCTAGTGTTGCACTATCAATACTAGATGAATAAGTTGGATTATTAACAACTGTTCCTAACATAAAGTTAACAAACTCAGCAATAGTCATTTTACTATTAATATTCTTAGCATTGTAAAGTACTAATAAGTCATTAACTTCACTCTCGCCTATTCCTAAGATACTTGCTGTTTCACTACTATTTCGTACTTTACTAACATTTTCTTTACTAGCAAATTCTTCTAATAAAGTCATATTATTTTTAACATCATTATTAATAGCACTTGCTAATTTAGGATTAGTGTAAATATCTGATTTAATAAATTTAATAAACTCATCTAAACTCATACTATCATTAGTGTTTTTATTATAGTAATTATAATAGATTAATTTGATTAAATAATCATCAAGTTCCGTATCTTGTCCTAATTCTTTAAATTTAGCATTTAACTCATTATAAGCTAGTTTTTGATTTATAGTATTAGAGTAACACAACACTTGATTAGCTTTTTTATCGTTTTCTAATGATTTACAATATTTAGCCATTATATCTTCATATTGATTTTCATAGATAATTGCTATTTGATTAGTAGCTTTAAAGTGTTTTCCTACTTCGTCTTGCTCACTATCAGTATATAAAATACCAAGATTTCCTTTTAATAGGTACGCAGAAGTAAATGCTACTATAATAATTATTAATTGAGCCCATCTTGTTTTATAACTAAATTTACCTAGTTTAGTTAAGTTAAATTCTAAAGACTTTTTCTTAGAACTAATTATTTGTTTATCAAAAAGTAATAATAATCCTGGTAAACAGAAGAAAATACTTACTAAACTCAAGAATACTCCTTTAGCTAATACAAAACCTAAATCTTTTCCAATAGTAAAGCTCATAAATACTAAAGCAAGTAATCCTACTACTGTCGTAACGGAACTACTAGATATAGCTTTAAATGAATCAAATAATGCTTGTTTCATAGCTTTATTTTTATCTTTTGTTTTTTCTCTTTCTTGTCTATATCTATTAGATAACATAATAGAATAATCCATTGATAATGCTAGTTGTAATATAGCAGTTATTGAATCAGTTATATTTGATACACTAGGGAATATTATATTAGTACCTTTATTAATAAAGACTGCTATTCCAATAGAGATTAAATATAACCAAGGTTCAATATATGATTTACTTAAGAAAGTTAAAATCACCATCGCCATACCAATAGCAAGAGCAACAATCCAAAGTTTTAATACTGGTTTATACTCATTATAAATAGAACCACTCATCGCTTTATAATCATAATTTTTAACTACTTCATTATAAACATTTTCAGCTGTTTTCGAGTGATCATAGTCATCTACTTTTAGGGTATATAGTGTATATTCACCATTATTATATTCTTCACTATCATCATGTAATACTTTACTAACACCAGTAATTTTCTCTAATTTTTCTAAAGTTTCTTCTTTTTCACTTGAAGTTAGACCTTTAAACATTACATTTAATTCACTAGACTTTTGTTCTTTAAAAGAAGAATCCATAATATCTTTACCAATTCTCGTTTCTGATGTTTTGGGAAGATATTTAGTTATATCAGAGTTTATATTTACTTTAGTTGAACCATATAAACTTATACCAGTTAAGAACACAAAGATTATTAAGATAATATTTTTATGTTCTACAATAAAATCTGTAAATTTCTTCATCATTCTCTCTCCTTTTCGCGGGTTATTATATAATAGAAAAATAAACTCAAAATAAACTTTACTATATTTTTTTAAATTTATTCCCAAATATTTTATGTCAGTCATATTATTATATTGCAGTCATTTTTTTAAAAATGAAAAAAACTTGTCAAAATAACAAGTTTTGCTGTTAATATTTTTTATTTCTTTACTAGTAGTTTTTGATATTCTGATTTCTTGACCAAAGGAGAAAACTCTTTACTAATCATTGTAATATCCAATTTTGAGTTATCTTGAAGAGGTATAATTCTTGTTTTAGATTCATTTAGAAAAGCACAATGATGTGTAATTTTAAAGCATTCTTTATCTGTTATGAGCTTGTATTCTATGAAAACTTCTGATGTAAAGTTATAGTTATTATCTTCATTTCCTTTTCCATAATTTGTGTCACTTTGTGTATAACTTCCTTCTAACATGCACTTTAATAAGCTAGGCCTATCACAAGAGCCAACATCAATTTCTTGTTCTATGCCATTATCAATTGCTGGTTCATCTAAATCAATTACAGTTCCTGTTATAAAAAACCTATCATAAACATCTTGTAACTTTGAACCGTTAAAAGATTGACTTAATGCTTCTTTGATACAAACATTAATATCAGTTTCTTTATTTAACACCATAAGTCTGATTGGTTCAGCGTGTTGATAAAAAATTATAGCATTATGTTTATTCTTTATATTTAAATCAGCTCTATTTGTAGTAATGATACAATTACAATTCTCTACTATTTTATATTTTTCAAAAGGAATACTATCATTCTCAAAGCCATCAACAAAAGCTCCACTAAAACATTCAATATTATTTGAACTAGGTTCTGTCCATAAATCAATTGTCCTTATAATATTCATCTCTATCATCCTTACTATATCTAAACTTTATTTAAAATAATGGTAAACTCTGTATATTTATCTTTCTCACTAGATACTTCTATCCCACCTTCATGTAAATCAACTATTTTCTTAGCAAGAGCAAGTCCTAAACCATTTCCAATATTATTATTTTTATCTTTAGTAGTATAGAACTTATCAAAAATATGATTCAAGTTTTCTCTTTCTATTCCTTTACCATTATCTTTAATTTTTACTATTACTTTACTATCATTTACATAAACTTTAATATTTATTTTTCCATTTGGTTCAGTAAATTTAATAGAATTTTCTATAATATTGATAAAAACTTGTTCAAGCATTCCATTATTAGCTAAAGTATAACAATCATCTATCTCTAAATCCAAATCTATATTCTTTTTTTCTATCTTTTTAAGTTCCATTAAAACAACTTGTCTTACACACTCACCTACATTTACCCTCTTAGTATCTGTTAATATCTGCTGTTTTTCTACTTTAGAAAGATTTAAAATATTAGTAGAAAGTGAGGTCAAACGATTAGATTCATTAATAATAATATCTAAATATTTATTCTTTTCTTCCTCAGTTAAATCTCCTCTTTTTAATTCTTCAGCATAGCCTTTAATAGAAACTAAAGGAGTCTTTAACTCATGGGAAAAGTTATTAATAAAATCATTTCTTAATATTTCTACACTATCAAGTTCAGAAATCATCTTGTTAAAGTTTCTATTCATTTCTTTAAAGTATTTTGTATCTTTAAGTCTTACTTTATAATTACCCTTTGTTATTTCTTTCAATATTCTTTCTAATTCATCCATTATTTTTACAATAGGGTTTCCAATAATAATAGCCATTACTACTCCTACTATTATTTCTGTTAATATTAAAACGATAATTGAAATAAAAGGTTTTTCTTTTAATATATCAAATATATCAATATTTAAACTTAATATTAAAGTAAAAATTACTATTCCTGATACAATGATAGAAGAAAATAATACTATTAAACTCCAAATAACGAAGTATGTATGTATTTTGTTCTTCTTTGCATTATTATCACTCTTCAACTTTCTTCACCGCCTTATAGCCAAGTCCTCTAACAGCTTTTATTTCAAACTCATTATAATTTTCAAATTTTTTTCTTAGTCTATTGATATGAACATTTAAAGTTGTATCATCAGTAGTTGATTCATAACCCCAAATTTCATCCATTAGTTCTACTCTTGTAAATATTTTATCAGGATAAGATAACAGTTTATATAAAAGATAAAATTCTTTCTGTGGTAAAGTGATAGATTCATTTTCTCTTGTAACAGTAAGAGAATCATAATCAAGAGTAACTTTACCTATTACTATTTTTCGTTCATTTACTATTTTACTTCTTCTTAAAAGTGCTTTTATCCTAAGAACAAATTCTTCCATATCAAGTGGTTTAGTCATATAATCATCTGTTCCTACTAAGAAGCCTTTTCTTTTATCTTCTGGTAATTGTTTAGCAGTTGCCATTAAAATTGGTATTTCGTATCTTGCATCTCTTAATTCTTTTGTAAATTGATATCCATCCATATCTGGCAACATTAAATCAAGTACAATTAAATCAATATGAACTTTATCAATAATATCTAATCCTTCCATACTAGTAGCTGCTAAATATATATGATAGCCTTCCCTTTCTAATACTTTTTTTATTATATTTCTAATATTTTCTTCATCTTCTACTACTAAAACATTTATCACTTTACTACCTCCAAGTTATTTTTATTCTATCATATTATAGCTAAAAGAGAAACAAGATTACTCCTCAAAGATTATTAATATTTTATAAGACAATTTTATTAAATCCAATTAGTACTTTTACATAAAATATTAAAGAAAGGAGAATAATATGTTTAATGATTTCAATGAAAATTGCAACTGTAGCAAAGATAAAGTAAAATGTAGATTTTGCTACATTCAAGGACCTACAGGACCACGTGGACCTGCTACTATTAATGTAAGATCAACTACTACGTCAGAGCCTGGTTCTAATGCTAGTGTTATTAATGGAGGAACTAATCAAAATGTTGTTTTAGATTTTGTTATTCCACGGGGAGCTACAGGTCCTACTGGACCAACTGGACCACAAGGTTTACAAGGAGCAACTGGTCCTACTGGACCAATCGGTCAAACTCCCTCTTTAACAATAGGAAGTGTAACAACTGGAGAACCTGGAGGTCAAGCTAGTGCTACTATAACAGGTACTA
>JAQXHT010000095.1 GCA_029007415.1 bacterium | reverse complement strand
CCCCCCCCAGGTTAATTTATGGTTAACTTGAGGACTTAAGCAAATTATGTAGAAAGAACGAACAATTTTTTTAATTTTATTTAAGTAAACATTGGTCATTATTCAATCCCTACTCTCTAGATGTCTTCAATACTTATAGCGGAAAAATATCAGTATTTTTGACATTCTAATCGCATCATGTTTAATAACTTTTTGCAACAAATAATTATGTATATTGTAAACTTTTGTCAGTATTGTACATTTTTTTTATATCTATATATCTTTTAATGTGTTATGATGATTGTAAGATAGGAGGAGTGTGTATGATTAAAAATAATAAAATAATTATAATAATATTAGTAAGTGCCATAATTATTGTAATGGGAGGAGGATATATAGTTTATAAAAATTCTAGTTTAAAAAATAACTACACTGAAACACCTAAAGATTACTCCAAAGACGATACTGTTAATAATACTGACAATAATAACAATGAAAACACAAATTCTAATGCTACTACTAGTTATAACCAAGAAGAAATATTAGCACTTGGTAATAAGTTATGGTTATATGCCTATGAAACTTTCTGGGGATATAACCCAGTTAAAAATAATTCTGGAGAAATTTGCAAAACTAGTAGCGAAGAGGTAAGAAAAAAATATACAACGGATGCAAAAATATCTCCTTTACCAAGCGAAGATGGTAGTAATGAATATATAATAACAACAGATAAATACATTGAATATTTTAAGAAAATGTGTGATGGTTCAGGTGGAAGGGGTGGAGATCAGTCCTACAAAGATACTACTCTTACTATAAGTGATGTTCAAGAGGACAAAATCACCTTTATTGCTACTTCATCTTACTGTGACTCTAGTTTTTGTCAAAGTTCCAATGAAACTGTAAAAGAAAGAAAAAGAAATTTTGTTATAAAGAAGCAAAATGGAAATTGGCTAATAGATGAATTTTATCTACCAAATTAATATTTCTAAAATAGATTAACAAAAAATGTCATGATGTGGCATTTTTTTAATACTAACTACTTTAACGCATTATTTTGTTTCTCTTATATATCTTTTTAATAAAAATGTCATAAAATATGGAAATGTATAAAATTTACCATTAAAGCCAATATTTTTGTTACACAACTTGATACCATATTTTATGTCTTTATAATTATTACTTTCAATAAGTTTTTTCAATGATAATGTAGAATTATCATTTGCTTTAACCTCTACTGGAATTAAAGAATCTTTATCTCTTATAAAAAAGTCCATTTCTATTGTTCCTTTAGTGTTCTTATAAAAGTATAAATTGTACCCCTCTTTTACTAGCATATCACTAACAATATTTTCATAAATAGCACCTTTGTAAGTATTGAAATTTTGATTTTTTCTTAAATCATCCTGAGCTTCATCATCTAAAGATGCAATTAACAAACCAGTGTCAGAAAAATATAATCGATAATTGTCAGGATTATAATTTCCCTTTAGAGGTAAAGAACATTCTTCCATACAATAAGAAACATTAATAATTCCAGCGTCTGAAAGCCAATCAGTAATTCCTCGATATTCCCTATTTCTTGCTCCTTCGCCTAATTTTGATATTTGAAATTTTTTATTTTCATTTCCTAGAAACACAGCCACTTTTCTGTAAGCATTTAATATTCTTGCTTTGTCAAAGCCATTAGCATATTTAGCAATATCTTCCTCATAATCTTTTAAAATTTGTTCTTGCATAGAAAGTATTCCACTAAAATTTTTATTTTTAATATATTTAGATACTATTGCTGGCATTCCACCTAAAACCATATAATCTTTAAAATTTTTCATCATAACGTCAAACTGAGTATTCGTTAAAGGTCTACATTCTTTCATACAAATGTATAATTCTTCTATTTGAGTTTCCTTATATCCCTTAGCCCATAAAAATTCTTCAAAGTCCATTGAATACATAGTGTAATCTTGCTTGTTGCCTACACTATTTGATTCAATCTCGTTATAATTAATTCCCATCATTGAACCAGAACATATAACATCAAACCTATTATCAATATTAAAAGCCTTTAATGATGTAGCACAATTGATACAGTCTTGTAATTCATCAAAAAATATCAAAGTTTCTTTTGGCTTAAAAATAAAATTTGGATTAATCATTGATATATTACTTATTATTACGTCAACATCAAAGCCATTATCAAAAATAGTTTTATACTCGGGCTGTAAGGCAAAATTAATTTCAACAAAATACTTGTAATTATTTTTTGCAAAATTTTCGATAGAATCTGTTTTTCCTATCTGTCTTGCACCTTTGATTATAAGTGGTAATTTATCTTTTGATTGCTTCCACTCTATTAAAAAATCATCTATTTTTCTTCTTAATCTTTCCATGCATATTCACCTCAATGTTAATGTATCACAAAATTCCTATATTTTCAATCTAATTTCACACATTTTTCCTGCATTTCAATGCCAATATATCACATTTTTCCCAAAATCAATCAATTTAATTCTAATTCATCTACAAAAAAATGCCATAGCATGACATTTTTTCTTATTTACTCGCTAACTCAATAGCTACTTTTAGTTGTGTATCATTATCCTCTGTCAATGTTTCACCATCAGCTAATTCTAATTTGACTTCTTTTGTAGGAGTTACACCTTTTTCGTTAATCCAAGTTCCTTTTGGTGTTAACCATTTTTGAACAGTGTATTTAATAGTATCACCATTTCTCAAGTCACCAGTTTTTTGGACAGTACCTTTTCCATAAGAGTTAACTCCTACTACTTCTGCACCATATGTTTCTTTAAAGGCACTTGCTAATATCTCACTAGCTGAAGCACTATTTTCATTAATAATAACTGTTACTGGGTATTTGTAAGTAACCTTACTACTAGTTCCGTAGACCTTTTGTTTTTTATCTTTTGTTTGTAATTGATAAATAACATCTTTCTTAGTCATAAATAATGATAGTATATCAGTGACTTGGGTTAGGTAACCTCCTGGATTATCACGAACATCAATAACCAATTTATCAATCTTTTGTTTTTCTAATGAGGTTAGTTCCTTCTTTACCTGTTTACCAATATTATTAGAAAACATTTCAATTTTTAAATAACCTATCTTTTTACCATTTTGTTCATATACTTTACTACTAGTATATGGCATATCAACTGTCGCTCTAGTTACTTTTAATACTTTTTCTTGATTATCTCTAGTAATAGTTATTTCTACCTCTTTACTTTTGTCATTTTTAATGCTACTAACAACTTCTGATAAAGTCTTTCCTTCTGTACTTTCCCCATTTACCTTAGTAATATAGTCCCCTACTTTAATACCAGCTTTTTTAGCAGGAGTATCGTCAAAAACTTTACTTACTTTAACTTTGTTATTATCATTAGTAACTTCAACACCAATTCCTTCATAGTTACCTTCCAAAGTTTGATTAAAGGTTGTACTATTAGTACCATCAAAATAAGTAGCATACGGATCATCTAAATAATTAATCATTCCTTTAATACCAGCATCTATTAATTCTTCTTTATTAACACTAGTATAGTAGTTATTAACAATGTCATTATAAGTTGCAACGAATTCTTTTAAATCACTAGGAACTGAACTACTACTCCCATCATTTTTACTAAAACTTACAACATTTCCAATTAGAAATCCAAAGAGAATAGCTATTATCATAATAATAACCATTTCAGGGTAACTAAAGCCTTCTTTTTGAATAGTTACTATTTCTTTTACATTATCTATATTTTCATCTTCAATTATTTCTTCTTTTTTCTTCATTATTTCACCTACCGTCTATATCATTGTACCATAGATTTAGATACTCTCTAAATAAAAAGTATACTAGATTATGATAAATTTTTACTTTTCTTCAACTTTTTATGTAAAGATTAAAAAAGCGTACAAGCTATTAAACTCATACGTTATTTTGTTAAATAATTTTTGATTTCATCTTGATCAGTAAGAACATCTACTACTTCTTTAGATTTGAAATGAATAAGAGTAGGATTTTTTACTTTCAAATTTTCAATACTACTAGTATCAACATCACCATCTGTTCTGTATTTTTTGTTCATACCATCACTTAAATCTACACTATACAATTTGATATCTTTTGTATCAGCTTGATAACTAGAAATAGTTGATGCTAATTCTGTATCAGTACTATCATAATAAACTACATAATATTCTTCATTATCAACAGTAAATGACTCTCCAGCTAATATCTTATCATATTGAATAGTTGATTCAGTAACTTGTTCTTGTTTTCTTCTTTTAGTTACTTCTTTAGATAAAATTCTTGTTGTTAAAAAATACATAAAAAGCAATAGTAATAAGCCACAAATAATTATTATAACAACTCTTTTTCCAGCGCCTTGCATTTCATTGCTATTATTGTAATAACCTTTATTCATAATGCCTCCTTAAAATTCGCAGTTTCCTGGTGTTCTTGGGAATGGTATTACATCTCTTATATTTTCCATTCCTGTTAGATAAATAAGTAGTCTTTCAAAGCCAAGACCAAAACCTGAATGTTTTACTCCTCCATATTGACGAAGACGTAAATACCAGTCTAGTTCTTCTTCATCCATCTTTAATTCGTCCATTCTGTTCTTTAAGACATCATATCTTTCTTCCCTTTGACTTCCTCCCATTAACTCACCTGCTTGTGGTACTAAGAAGTCAACAGCTGCAACTGTTTCATTATCATCATTTAAGCGCATATAGAAAGCTTTTATGTCTTTAGGCCAGTCAGTTACAAATACAGGAGCTTTGAAATATTCTTCAGTTAAGTATTTCTCATGTTCTTTAGCTAAGTCTTCACCATATTCTGGTTTATTCTCAAAATCTTTACCGCTTTCTTTAAGAATTGTAATTGCTTCTTTATGAGTAATTCTCTTTGGTTCAGCATTTAAGACAGTATTTAATCTTTCTAATAAACCAGGATGAACAAAGCTATCAAAGAACTTAAGTTCTGAATATGCATTTTCCATCACATATTTTATAATATAACGAAGCATGTCTTCTTCTACATCCATTAATCTATCTAACTCACAAAAGGCCATTTCTGGTTCAATCATCCAAAATTCAGATGCATGGGTTTTAGTATTAGAGTTTTCTGCTCTAAAAGTTGGTCCAAAAGTATAAATATTTTTAAATGCTAAGGCAAATATTTCTCCTTGTAATTGACCAGATACAGTAAGAGCTGTTCTCTTGCCAAAAAAGTCTTTGCTATAATCTATTTCTTTACCTTTTAAATTTTCAAAATCAAGAGTTGATACTTGGAACATTTCACCAGCTCCTTCACAATCACTTGCAGTAATTAATGGAGCGTGTAAATAAACAAATCCTTTATCTTGAAAATATTTATGAATTGCCATTGCAGCAACACTTCTTACTCTGAATACAGCTTGGAAAGTATTTGTTCTAGGACGTAAATATGCAATTTCTCTTAAAAATTCCATAGAATGTCTTTTAGGTTGTAAAGGATAATCTTCTGGACAATCTCCTTCAAGAGTAATTTTCTTTGCTTGAACTTCAAACTCTTGACCTGCTTTAGGACTTTCTACAACTAATCCTGTAACACTGATAGCACTACCTACTCTTAATTTTTGAATATCATCAAAATTAGCTAATGACTTATCATAAACAATTTGAACAGATTCAAATACTGTTCCATCAAAAAATGTAATAAATCCAAATTCTTTTTGTTTACGATGATTTCTAATCCAACCATTTATAGTTACTTCTTTATTTAAGTATTTACTTATATCTTTATAAATATCACGAACATCTATCATCTCGATGCCTCCTCTTCTTTTAATATTATAGAGAAAATTTGCATCAACGTCAATTATTTCAAGGAAAAAGAAGTAACTGTTAGGTTAACTAATATAAAGAAATTTAATTTATTACTGGCTAGAGTATTTTTTTGTATCTTCTAACAATTTATTACAGTGTACTGTAATTTTTTGCTATTTTTAGTGATTTATTACGGTGCAGTAGAATATTTCTGCACAAAAAATAGTCACATAGACTATTTCATTGTTGGTAACACATTTATTGAAGATGCTATTTCTACTAACTCTTCCTGATTCATTACATCGCTTACTAAGTAATACTCCATATTACCACTACTCCAAGTAAGTGAATTATCAGATAGAGCTCCAATTGTATCCATAAACATATATGGCTCTCCAATAGTTGGAATAATAGTTAATTCGTCTTCCTGTTTAGCAGTTTCTTCTACTAATAAGAATGGTTTCTCGCCTTCAAAAGTAAGAATTACTCTTTCTCCACCAGTTTTAGTTAGTTTTTCTTCACTTTTTAGTTTTGTTCCTTCTGGAACTACTAGTGGATAAATAATATCTTCAATACTACTAGTTTGTTTAGTATCTTTCGTATCAGTATCTTCAAAGGTACTCATAATATCTTCAATCTCAAAATAATTCTTTCCAAACTTTGGACTCTTATCAATACTTTTTACATTTAAAGTAATTTTTGGAATATCATTATCATTAAGCACTTCCACTTTTTTGACTGTTAATTTATTATCTACTGTTACTTTTTGTTTTATTAAATTTCTATTATTTGGATAATTTACTGTACTAGTAAAAATATAATTATTCTTATCTTTTTCCATAGTTGCTTTATTATCATTTTCTATATCTTGAATAATTGATTGTAACAAATAAACCTGTGAATTATTATAAGGCCAGTCACTTTGAAACTTGAAACTTTTCTTTAAACTAGGTGTTAGAACATAAACTCCCTCATCATTTTTTAAAATTATTTGTTCGTGGTCATTAGCTGTATTTTTTAAACTTATCCTATAATAATCACCTTTTTTATATGCAGATGTTACTTGGTAATTATAAGTATCGTCATTATTAACTACTTCTAACTTTCCTGTTAAAATATAACCTTTACTATTATTTATATCTTTAGACATATTTTTTAAAACATTTTGCTCACTATTTTTAGAACAACCAGTGACAACTAAAAGAGAAAGTAGTAATAAAAGACTAATCTTTTTCAATATATTCACCTCATTTATGTTTTCATTTTATTATATTAAAAATTTTTCTTAAATATTCACGAATAATTTTGAAAAAATTACAAAGACTAAAAAAGAAAAAGGAGGAATTTATGGATACATTAAAAAAAGTATGTTTAGTATTAATTATAATTGGAGCGATTAACTGGGCTTTTGTTGGACTATTCAATATCGACTTAGTTGCTTCTTTATTTGGAGGCTCTGATAATATTATTGCTAAAATTATTTATATTATTATAGGTATTGCTGGTTTAATTGATATCAGTTATTTATTTGACCGCGACTAAAAAAAGAGCTTTCGCTCTTCTTTATTTTGCAGTAATTTTAACTTTGACTTTCTTAACTTTAGGTGTGTAAGTAAGTTTTACATCGTCACCTGTTACTTTAACTTCAACTTCGTGTTCACCTACACCTAAGTCTTTTAAGTCTACATAAGCTTTAATAATCGATTGGTCAATATTATCAATTATTGACTTACTACCTTTAACTACTACTGTTACTTTACTATCTGCTTCACTTGAAGCTTGTACTTTATACTTAGATGTATCTAAGTTTTCAGTAGCGATTGATATATCTTGGAATTCTTTAACAGTTGAATCATCAATTACTACTTTAACAGTTACAGTTTTTGTACTAATATCAGTAACTCCTGTTGGTTTCTTAAGTGTTACTGTATAATCTTTACTCTTTTCAAGTCCCGTTACATCTACTTCTACTGGTAAAGAACTAATATTAGCTAAGGCTTCTTCGCTACCATAAACTGTTACATTAGTAACACTTGTACTTAAAGATTTAATGGCTTTACCGAAAGCTAAATCTCCTTTTGGTACTATCTTTAATGGTACTTCTTTACTTGGTGAAGTAATAACTACTTTGGCTGTTACAGTCTTAGGTACAATTTCTACATCAACTACTTTTCCGTTTGTATCATATGCAACTAATTGAACATTCTTAAGTGTCATTTCTCCAGGTTCTGGATTAACAAAGTCATCTACATCTACTAAAGCTTTTACTGTAGCAACTTTCTTAAGCTTTTGTTCTGCACCTTTGATAATAACTTCGCTACGATCTAGTTCTACTTTATCAATATTTAACTTACTATCTAAATTATCTTTATGTAAGATATCATAAGTTAATGTTCTAGTAGCACTTACTTTTTCGTAGATTGTTACAGTTACAGTTGATGGGTCTAATCTATAATCTAATGATTTAAGTCTTTGACTATATTTTAGTGTAACTTTATGTTGACCAGGTTTTAAACCTGTAAGGTCTACTGTTACTCCTTCACTAGGTGATTGTTTAGCTAAGAAGATGTGTCTTTTTTGTCCTACCAAAGTTATGTCAACTGTTTTTGGTAGTCCTTCAACTACATAAGCTTCTTCATTATAAGTAGCTGTTACTGGTTGGTCATAAAGTATTTCAGCATATTGATCGATAGTAGCACTACTTTCACCATCTATTATAAAGAAGATACACAGTGCCACTAATAAACTAATAACTATAAGGGTTTGTTTTTTTCCTAAAAATCTTTCAATACTTTTAGCATTTTTCTTCGAAAAATCAGTAACTTTTAAAATCAATTTTGTTATGGGAGTAATTAAAATACGGTCAAAGAAAGCTCCAATATGGGAAAATAATTTTCCTATTCCTCTAAATATCTTCTTCATATAACTCTTCCTCTTCTAATTCTTCCTGATCATAAGTACTATTTGTTTTTGGTTTTAATTCATCTATTAACATCATTCTAACATCATCTAATGATAAGTTATAATAAAGTTCTCCCTTAATAGCTACTGATAAACGACCGGTTTCTTCTGACACAACCAAACAAATAGCATCTGTTTCTTCTGCTAGTCCTAAAGCAGCTCTATGTCTTGTTCCAACATGTTTATTTATTTTTGTACTACTACTAGTTGGAAATACTGCTCCAGCACAAGTTATACGATCTCCTTGAATAATAACTCCTCCATCATGAAGTGGGTTACCTTCATAGAATATTGCTCCTAATAGGTCACTTGTTAAATCTGCATAAACTTTTTTAGCTTTATCAATGTAATTACCTAAACTTACATCACGTTCTATTACCATTAAGGCACCGATACGATTTTTTCTTAAGTAATCCATTGCTTGAATTATTTCGTAGACTAAGTGTTCCCTTTCATCTACAGTTAAAGTTTTATGTCTTCCTAAAAGTTGACTTCTTCCTAATTGTTCTAGAATATTACGTATTTCTGGTTGGAAGATAACGATAAGTGCTAGTGGTCCATACATAATTATATATTCAAGTAGAACACCTACTGTAGTAAAACCACAGATATCACTTATTACTTTCAAAAATACGATAATAACGACACCTTTAAATAAAAGTGTCAATTTTACACTATTTCTAATGCTTTTTAATAATATATATACCATTAACCAAACTATTGAAATATCAATAATTTTTTTAATTATTGTAATTACTGTCGTTGCTGTAATAACCATATCTTTCCTCCTTACTTCTTACTAGTATACTATATTTTTATTAATTTGTAATCTCTTAATTAGCTTGTTCTTTAACTGGTTGTACTGTAGTATTATTTTCAACTATAACTTGTGGTATAGGATTTATCTTTACTGCTTCTCCTGGTTTTTGAGTTTGTACTACTTGTGGTCGAACTGGTTGTTCCACTACCACTTCTTTAACTACTGGTTGAATTGGAGGAAGTGGTTCTTTTACTGGTGCTACTTTTGGAGGTGCTTGTTGTACCTGAACAGTATTAGTTACTGGTTGCACTACTGGTTTAACTTCTTGAACAGGTGTCACAACTGGCTCTACGGTAACAGTTTTTATTTCTTCGACTGGTGTTGCTACTACTTGTGGTTGAACTGGTTGTTTTACTGCTACCGGCTGCGCTACAGGAATTTCATTAACTTGAGTTGTTCCTGCACTAACGACAGGAATTGGAGCGGTTGCCTCAACTGATTTAACCACTTCACCAGGACCAGCCACTTCGGCATATTTCTCTTTTTGTTTTTTTTCTTTGATTTTATTTTCTGCTAAATAACCAATACAAGCAAATATTAAAATGATTGCAATTATTACTACTATAACATAAATAGGACCACTAAGTGTGTCCCTAAAAAAATGTACAAAAACTTCCATCATTCACCCTCTATTCTTATCTTTATAATAACATTATGAGCTTTCTTTTTCAAGAATTGTTTTAACTTATATCAACCAAATGTCAATTATAAATAATTTAATTAGAAATAGTATAATCTAAAAGATTTCAATAAAAAATGAGTGAAATAATATATTAATTTTATCACTCATAGTCATAAAAATAAGAACAAATAGGTTATAATTGTCAGTAAATTTTTTAATTATATAGAACGACCTTTTGTCTCACCATTATTCCATGGTTTATCAGAATAATAAGAAAAACTTTCTCTATCTTTTACCCATTTTTGTAATCCTTCTTGAATTTTTGAATTCTCTTCTTTTTGAATTAAACTGTTTATTTCACTTGAAGATTCAGGTAGAATTGAAACAGGCTCAGAATAACTTGGATAAAATGGAATCATATCCTTTATATTTTCAGTACTACTATTAATAGGACAACAAGTATCAAGTACATCTTGACTTCCGTCTTCCCTATTATATACACAATTAACTTTTACTGTATCTATATTTATTCTACGTTGCGTTTGCTTATTGTCAAAATCGACCCAATCCAAACCAGCTGCATCTGTTCTAGCTAACATTAAACTAGGGTTACAATGCTCAATATTTCCAGCAATTTTATTAGAACCATTCATACTTTCCCTTATCCAAACAATACCAGAATTATCATAGGTAGTAGACATAATGTGCCAAAAATTATCACAAGAATCTTGTTTTTCTCTAGAAGTTTTAGCTGTTGCTCCCTTATTTTCCCATTTTATACCATTTTCACCAAGTGATATTTCATCTATATCAACAGACCTTTTATCTTTTTCCACTGCTACTTGTTGAACTGTAATTCTATCTGAATTTGCTGTAATACTAGACTCAAAAACGACATCACCACTTCGATAAGATAAGGAAATCTTATTCTCATCTGTAGTCACATAAAATTTTTGATTTTCATCGGTTCCTTGTTCTAGTTTAGAACCTAGTTTTTGTAAAATATCATCAAATGATGGATTTTCTATAAACTTTTGACTAATTCCTAACGATTTCACTTTCTCCATCACTCTTGGTCCAACACTTTTAACAGAATTAGAACTTAAAGGATTAAAGTCTCTTTCATATTTTGGTGTGTAGTATTCTTCCATATAATATTTCTCCTTTCGACTAAGAATAACTTTACTTAGAGTATACAATTATTAAATAATATAATCAATTGCAAATAGTAATTTACCGTAAAAAGATGTAAACTGATTAATGTTCTCTTAACACTAAATAAATATAGCTAGTATAAAAAGGTATTAAAAAGACAAATGGCATACTATATCTAAAGTAAGTATTTGCAGGAGAAATGAAACAAATTAATAATGATAAAAAGCTTGGTAGCATAGCAATTATGTATTTCTTTTCTTTTGAACATAGTAAGTAAACAATGGTTGTTAATAATGCCATAGCTGAAAATCCAATATTTGATAATAAACCTACTACTGGTAAATATGGAAATATTATTCCATAACCAGAAAGAACCGTTCTTAAAAATGATAACTTATTATAATGATAATTAACTAAATTATCTTCAGTTATTAATTTGTTATAATTTTTTCCAGAATAGATATACCAATTAGAAGTATCTGGATAAAAATAACCATAAGTATTATTTAAAGTTGCTTCTAAATAAGTTGCTGGATGAAGTAAAAATTCTTTCCACCAAACTTGAAAATAATCTTTTAATTCTTTCTTTGTTGTATATTTATTATATTGATTTTTAACTGGATCGGCTAAGTTTGGATTATATCTTTCTTTTAATGTATCATAACCTAATACTTTATCTATTTTTTCTTTTTCATCTTCACTAATTTCTTTTTCGTGTTCTTTTACGTATCTTGCTGTTTGCTGAAATGGTACTGATAATTGTTCTCTGACACTTCCAGCTGGTATCTTTAATGCTGGTAAAAGAACTTTATCATAACTTATATAAGTAGTTAAAACAAATAGCAATAAGACACTAAGATAAAGAAATTCTTTTCTTTTATATATTGCTAAGATAATTAAAGTTAATACGGCTACATAAATACCATTATTTCTTAATAAATATAGCAAGATACTTAAAGCACCAAGAGCTATATACTCTTTTGTTTCTATTTCTTTTTTGTCTACTATTTTAAATAATGTCATTACAAAGAAAATTAAAATAGCAGTATAAAGAGTATCTTTAACAGCACTCATTGCATAAAAAGGAAACATTGGCACTAATGAATAAATTGCTAATAAAACTAGTGATAAGCTAAGTGACTTTTTTTTCTTGTAAAGATAAGAGATAGTACAAGCTAAGCTACTTGCTAGGGTAATACTTTGCATTATTGCATATAAAAATAAGCCAAAATTATCACTACCAAATAAACGACCAATTTTTATAGAAGTACCTAGTAACATAGTATGAAATACTGGATGGTGATTAGTTAAGTTCACCTTATTTGATAATGGAATAACATAATCTATATATTTTGTTTTTACATTGAAAAACTGTTTTATTTGAAAGCTTGGATCTTTTGATAAAATCAAAGGATAAAATGCTAACATATAGATAGACCAAGCTATTAAGATAACTACTACTGAAAAGAGAAATGGGTGACTTTTAAATTTCTTAATTAGTTTATTATTAGTATTAATTTTAATAGATACTTTTCTTTCTAAAAATGTATCAATAAAACAAAATATTGTCTTTATTAAATAGTAATAGCAAAATAATTGAACTAAACTTATCAAAATAAGAGTAGGACTATTAAAGACTAAACCAAAAGAACCTATCTCTTGATAACTAGCTCCTATTACATAACAAAAAGAGAAAATACCTGCTAAAATATGTTTTAGAGGAGATGTCTTTTTATTATACCTTTTATAGAAAAGATAAAATGTTATAACTAGTATAGCCATTAATGAAAAACTTAGTTTTACTATATTTATATTAGGCATTACTTTATCGTAAATCATTTTTTTATTAATTGACATTGCTAAAACAGTTAACATACTTAGTAAGAAATAAACTATTTTCTTTTTCATAAATACCTCTTTTCTATTTAATTATATACTATTTAAAAGGATTTTAACTATTTTTCTTCACTGATATTGTAAATAGTTGTCGTTTAATTACAGAAGTTAAATCAATTTTTACTTCATAAGTTTTAATGAGGTGAAAATATGGGAACTAGTATTATTATTCTTACTTACAATAATTTAGAAAAAACAAAGTTATGTCTTGAGAGTATTAGAAAATATACTAAGGATGAAGTTTATGAAATTATCGTTATTGATAACAATTCTACTGATGGAACAAAGGAATGGTTAAAGACTCAAAGTGATATAAAGGTTATTTACAATGAAACTAATTTAGGTTTTCCGATAGGTTGCAACCAAGGTATTGAAATAGCTAATCATAATTACGATATACTTCTTCTAAATAATGACACTATTGTTACTAGTAATTGGTTAACTAATTTAAGAAAGTGTTTATATCATAGTAATAGCACTGGAGCAGTTGGACCAATTTCTAATTGTAATGACAACTTACAAGGCTGTAATTTTATTTATAATGATTATCAAGATATGCAAAGCAAAGCTAGTTTAAATAATATCAGTGATAATAATCGTTGGGAAGAAAAAGTCTTTTTAATTGGTTTTTGTCTTTTAATTAAACGAGAAGTTATTAATAAGATTAAAGTTTTAGATACTAGTTATTCACCAGGTTATATAGAAGACAATGATTTATCATTACAAATTATTTCTTTAGGATATAAACTATTTTTATGTCATGATTCATTCGTTTATCATGATAGAGGAACAGCATTCCGAAGTGATACTGCTAAGTTTAATGCACTCATTTTAAAAAACAGACAAGTATTTGAAAACAAATGGCATTTCTCTTGTTTTGAATTTGATAAAAGTAAAAATGCTTCTATTTTCTTAGGAAGCGGTAATAACATTTTAGATTATAACTCTGGTATTGGTGTTTCTTCTTTAAGAATTAAGTATTATTTTAAAAATGCTAATATCACCTCTCTTGAAAGTGATGACAATAAGAGATTATTTAGTAATAAGTTTTTTAAAACGGTTAAGTCCTTAGAAGAACTAGATAATTCTTTATTTGATACTATTTATATTGGTAATTCTTTAGAGTCCGTTGATAATCCATTTCTTTTTCTTAAATCATTAAAAAGATATTTAACTAATAATGGAAAAATAGTTGGTGAATGTAAAAATATTGGTTCTATAAAAAACATCAGTTTGTTATTAAGCGATAATTGGTATTATGAAAACTTTGAGAAACAAAATCATTTTACAAGTAGTGATATTACTAATCTAGCAGCTGATTCTGGCTATAAAGTTACGACCATTTATCCTTTCACTTGTAACTTAAATGATAAAGAAAAAGAATTAGAAAAGTTATTTAGTTCTAATTCTCTTAATACTTATTATTATTCTTTTATTCTTGAAAAATTATAATTATGCATCTTTTGCTAGTTCTTTTTTATAGAATGGTAAGTTTTTAACTTGTTGAAATGCTAATACTATTACTACTCCTATAATAAAGAATATTATGCTGAATGTCTTTAATGTCATTGCTGCTTGTGGAACTTTTAATGTTGTTGGACCAATTACTATTGCATATAATGAACCAATCATCATTCCAATTATAGCATATACAATAGCACTACGATGATTATCTAGTAATTTCTTGATTAATCTTAAAACTGTCGCTACTCCGAAAAGTATTCCAATTCCTAAAGTAAATAGTAAGGTAAAACTACTAAAGTCAAAGTGTAGAAAATCTTTTACTCCATTTATTACTGGAATATATAAACCAAAGGATAAAAGTATTGTTGATCCAGATATTCCTGGTAATACCATTGCAGAGATAGCTAGCATTCCTGCAATAAATATATAGATAAACATAACTATATTTAAATGGGTTAAGTCTAAGTTACTTCCCATTTTTAATGATGATAATAAAATAACAGTAACTGCTCCAACAATAGCCCAGATAATATTTTTATATTTCCCTTTAACAGATTCTTTTTCTTCCATAATCATTACTGGAATTGCTGCTATAATGAATCCTAAGAATAAGGAACTCATCTTATATATTTCTTTATCAAATAGGTTTGCTAGAATAGTAACAGCTAATCCCATTCCAACAATCCAACCTATAAATATTTTAGCTAGAAATTTAATTGATTTTATTTTTTCTTCTTTTGTACCTTTCATTAAATAGTTTAATGAATTAATAAATTTATCAAAAAATCCCATTAAAAATGCAATTGTTCCACCACTTACTCCTGGAACACTATCAGCTAAGGCCATAAAAAATCCTCTTATGAAGTCAATAATCATTAATATCCACCTTTCTTTACCATATTATGATTTTATTTATTTAATAATCACAAATGATACATTGAGTATAGCATAATTTTATTAAAAAAAATAGCTAGCATTTTGGTTATTTTTACAATTAAAGTGTTACAAATTTTACTAAAATTTTACGCCTGTCTAGGACTTTATTCTTTAATATATTTTCTCTTGAGTAAATATATATTGATAAAATTCTTCACAACTAAGGTGATATTTTTTAGGCTTTTGATATTCATATAAATGAACTTTATCAGTTGATTCTATTTCATCTTTTCTACTTCTTAAAAACTTTTCTTTAACATCTAATAATAACTCATTCAAAGTATTATATTCATGAATACCTTTTTCATCATACCAAGAATGTTCAAACCAATAGACTTTATTATTCTTATAAAATACAAGAAAAGTATGTGATGGTAGTGTATCATGATTGTCTGCATAGATAAAGTATGTTTTATTTTTGATACTATTGTTTGTAAATAGTTTTCTTTCTAATTCCACTTGGTCCCAACAAACACCTTTCTTTTTTATTAATAATTCTTCTGGTGACATAAGATAATAAATTTTATTAAAAACTTGCTCTGCATCTTTATCTTTAAAGATATCATTTGAAGAATTATCTAAAAAGCCATACTCAATAGTATCCATTATTTTCATTATTTCATTCATAAATTTCACATCCTATACACTATTATCTTATATAATATATATAATTATCTTTACGAGGAGTTGCTTTTGGAGTTTCTTTATTTTTGTAACCTAATGCACAAAAACCAATCCCCTCATAGTCTCCTTCTATTTCTAAATTTTTAAGTAATTCTTTTCCAAATGGTAATTCAAATTCTTCCTTTGCTCTATGAATCCAAATGCTACCCAAGCCTAAACTTTCATCAGCATTTAACATATTACCAAGAACTAAACTTCCATCATAAATATAGGTTGGTACAGTTTTGTCAGCTAAGACTGCTAAAATAACTGGTGCTCCATAAAATGAATCAATTTTTTCTTTAAAGCCAGCTATTTTTCTATTCTCTTCAGCAACTTTATCACGTATTTCTTTATTAGTTATTGCTATAATGATTGGTGATTGTTTTCCATGCCCAGTTGGAGCATAAGTACCTGCTTCGATAATAGCTTTTAATTCTTCTTCTGTTATCATATCACTCTTGAAATCTCTACAACTTCTTCTACTTTTTAAATTCTCTAATGTTTTATTCATATATAATCTTTATTTCTCCTTTTTAATAAATAACTACTACTATAGATATTTTATCAATTTTTTAAATAAAAGTCATTGCAGAATTAAAAGTATTATATTATTATAAGCCAACAATAGGTATAATTTTATGTTTTGATAAAAAAGATACTATACTTAATAATAAAAAATTATTTGCTTCAAAGTATCAATTATACTTACCAGCTTAAAGAGAGTTAGCATTAGAAATAGAAAAACAAAAAGCGGAATTTAATGATAATAAATAAAAAATATAATTAGAAAGGTTGTGGAATTTATGAATGAAATTAGATTATCTAAAATAGATGATAGTGATTTAACAGATCAACAAATTGATAGAATAGTTTATTCTGATATAGAGGACGATGGATTATAATCAGAATATGCTTTGGTTTTTGGTAATAATATGTTAATAAGTGAAAGAGTAAATACTACTGTTCATGCTTATAAAAATAGATGAATACAAAAAATTGTATT
>JAQXHT010000094.1 GCA_029007415.1 bacterium | reverse complement strand
TCTTCTTTTATAGTTTCTTTTAATATAGAACCAGCTGTTACTAAGTTTTGTAAATCACTAGGAACAATTATTTTAGTAGCTGTTCCATTAGCAACATTTACCATTGCTTCATAACTTCTTAATTTTAGTACTGCTTCATCTGCTTTAGCTGCTTTGATTAGTTTGATTCCTTCAGCTTCTGCTTCTTTTACTTTCATAATTGCTTCTGCTTTACCACTTGCTTCTCTAATTTGTGCTTCTTTTTTAGCTTCTGCTCTTAAAATAGTACTTTCCTTTTCTCCTTCAGCAATTAATACAGCTGCTTTCTTCTCACCTTCTGCTTGAAGAATTTTCTCACGGCGTTCACGTTCTGCACGCATTTGTTTTTCCATTGCTTCTTGAATATCCCTTGGAGGAATAATGTTTTTAACTTCTACTCTATTAACTTTGATACCCCAGGGATCAGTAGCTTCATCAAGAATAGAACGCATTTTAGAATTGATTATGTCACGTGATGTTAAAGTCTGATCAAGTTCTAATTCTCCAATGATATTTCTAAGCGTTGTTGCTGTTAAATTCTCTATTGCATTAATCGGATTTTCTACTCCATAAGTATATAACTTTGGATCAGTTATTTGAAAGTAAACAACTGTATCTATTTGCATAGTTACATTGTCTTTTGTAATAACTGGTTGTGGTGCAAAGTCCTTTACAATTTCTTTTAAAGTAACTGTATTAGCTATTCTATCAATAAAAGGCACCACATAATGAGGACCAGTACCTAAAGTTTGGTAATAAGTACCAAGTCTTTCAATTACCTTTGCTTCTGATTGAGGTATTACCTTAATCCCAAGTACCACAATCACTAAAACAATAATTAAAATAAGCCATAACATAAATAAATCACTCTTCCTTTTCTTCTACCTTTAGTTTTACTCCACTAATAGATAGTATTTTTACTTTTTTATCTTTTGATATTTCTTTATCACTATAAGCACTCCAAGTTTTTCCAAGAACTTTAACTTCACCTATTTTATCTTTTTCAATAGGAACACTAACAATTCCTGTTTTACCAATTACTTGGTCAAGATTAGTAGCAACTACCTTTTTTACTTTTAGTTTTTTAACTACTGGTTTAGTTAATATTAATAGTAGTAAAGATGTTATTACAAAGAAAGCTAATAATATCACTGTATCAGTAGTATACAAACTAACTAGTGAAGTTATTAAAGCCCCTAAAGCAAACCAAATTGTTACTAAATTAACAGTTATAAGTTCTACTATTACTAGGATGATAAAGAAAATCAACCATGCCTCTGTCACTTCTTCCTCCTTTACTAAAGGATACTATAAAAATTAGAAAAATACTACTAAAAATTGATACTTTATCACAAAAAAACAAAAGACTAGAGTTTGCTCTCTAATCTACTTTTTTAAGTTCCATATAACGGCTGGAATCACCACTTTTTTAGTTACCACTTTCGGCTGGTTTCACTCGCTTTTTTTACTACTCAAGTAACAAATATTATTATATATTTTTGTAATAATTAGTCAACTATCATTTTCACTAATTATTCACACTAAACTACTTGTGAAAGATTAAGAAAGAATGCTACAAATAACCAAAGTATATATGGTATCAATAAATAAGCAGCTATTTTATTCTTTTTACAAAACTTACTTATCATATAAATAACAATTACTATTAAAAGAATCAATTCTAATAATGCTAGAAATTTTAAATTCAAAAGAAAGAAGATTATCGGCCACAAGTAATTAACAAATAAATTAATTTTATAAATATTAGTTAATTCTTTATAATTTCTTACTAGATAACTTGCTATTCCCATTAATATATAAAGAATTGACCATACTATTGGAAAAACATAACTAGGTATAAATCCATCATAACTTTTAGTAGCATCTTTTATTAAGAAACCTACTATTCCTCCAAGTAGTAATGGAACAATTATAGAAATAGCTAGTTGCTTTTTATCTATTTTTTTCATATTAATCACATTAATATTATACTTAATATATTGTATTTTATTCATAATGATAAGTATTTAATCAATAACATTAAATTTAATACCAACTATTTTACTAGCAATTACTTTTTCTTCACCAAAGATATTATAAAAGGCGTTAACAAACTCTTCTTTATTAGCAAAAGATATGTTTGATTCCAAATATTCCTTATTATTCCATAGTTCATCTAAGTCATCAAAAACAATTTTATCAATCACTATAACTTTAAGATTCAACATCTCATCATTAAGCACACTGAAGTTAATTATGTCTCCAATTTTTATTTTATCTGATTTATCATTTAATAATCTAAATTCTATCGTTTTCCTACCAGATAGTATTTCATCATAAACTTCTTTATATATTTTATATTCAATCATTTTATTCTCCCCTATTTATATCTTTTTCACAAATTGTTTTGTCCTAATTGGTGTTTCTTTAATAGATTCTCTTTTTAATTTACCTTTCACATTATAAATTTTTGAATTATCTCTTCGCTCTTCTGCTTGTTCAATCATATATTCTAATAATTTTGTTTCATTTTCTTCTGTGAATGGGATGTTAGCCTTAGAACTATCTAAAAAGGTAACTTCTATCTCATCATCAGAAATTTCATAGTGTGAGACTAATTCTCCCAAATCTGCTCCTCTATAACCAAATTTCATCTATTTTCCCCCAAACTAGTAGTTTAATATATTATCATATATTACTCATTTTTTAATCTATTTTTTATTAATTTGACTTACAAATCACTTTTTGACAAGAAAAATTCTTATCACATCATTCTTATAAATTTGGAATCTAAGATAGAATATAAGTAAGAAATAACAGGTAAAGAAAGTTTCTTTTCTATTACTTTCTTATAACCCGTTAACTGTTTCAAATAAGCTTTATCAGTAACATTTCTTAATTTATAATCAACTATTATAGCAGAAGTGTTACCTATCAATAATAAATCAATCTTACCATGTAATTTAGTATTATCTTCATAAGTAATAAATTCATATTCTTTTAATATTTTCATATCACTACAATCTTTAAAGAAATCTTGTTCTAGAAAAGCTGTTAAAAGTTTTTCTTCTTTTAGACTAATATTCTTTGGTAATATCTTATTTTTAATATCTAATCTTTCAAAAAGTTCATGAATATGAGTTCCATATTCCATCGCTTGTAATTCTTCTTCTGTTCGCTTAGTAACTGTCTCTTTAGAAAACTTAGCTTGTTCTTCTTCACAGATTTGATAGTTAGATTTAATAAATGTTATCGGTGATAATTCTCCTTTAGCTTCTTTAACTATCTCTTTACGATTCAAATAAGCTTTACTAATATCTGGTATTTCACTAATATTAGTAACATTACTACTAAACTCTTCTAAAACACTTATCATCATATCCATAAAAGAGCGATAACCAAGTCTTTCTTCACGGGAAACGATATCTTTCATCTCTTTTATTTCTTCTTGCTCTGGCATAACAATAATTATCTTTTCTCTAGCACGTGTTAATGCTACATAAAATAGTCTTATTTTTTCACTAATATCTTCCTGTCTATTTTTAGCAACAACTAATCTTTTCGTTATTAAATCTGTATCTTTTTCTATATCTGGTATAACAATACCATAATTTCTATCAAAGAAAACTGTCTCTTTATTATCAGCATCATTAAATTTCTTAGAAAAACCAGCAAAGTAGCATAATGGATACTCAAGTCCTTTTGAAGTATGAATCGTCATTACTTTAACACTATTACTATCACTTTTAGATAAAGACAATTTAACTTCTAATTCCGTATTACATAAGCTTTCTAAATAATCAGTAACTTCTAATAAATCTTTATTTTTCTTTTCTAAATTACTAATCATTTTATAAAAGTATTCTACTCTTGACCTATAAACAGCTACTTTACCAATCTTAGTCAATTTATTAGTATAATCAGTTATTTCTAATATTTTATTAAAATAACT
>JAQXHT010000093.1 GCA_029007415.1 bacterium | reverse complement strand
TTTTCACTATAGGCAGAGGTTTCACCAAACTTATAGATATAAGCAATTTCGCTATCTCCTAAGTTCTTATCAATATCAGACTCGATAAATTCTAACGGTTCTTTTAAATAATTATAAATATTTTTCTCAGTTATGGGTACTACAACTTGGGGTAAAATTATTCCTAACATTAAGAAGGTAATAGCAAATATTATTAAGATTAATAAGAATAACTGATGGCTTAGTTTTCCAGATACTTTCATAAACTTAACCTATATCCGTAACCATAAACAGTTAATATATTTAAATCACTACACTTTTTTCTTAACCTTCTAACGAGATCATCGACCGCTCGGTCACTTCCAAAGTAGTCATCTCCCCATACTTGTTCTAATATTTCATCTCTTGAAAAACTCTTGTCAATATTTTTAGAAAGTAGAATTAATAAATCAAATTCAAGAGTTGTTAGTTTTATTTCTTTATCATTTTTACTTACAACACGTCTATCTAAATCGACCTGATAAGAGGCAATGGTCAATATATGACTTTCTTTTTGTTTGTAAGCTCGTTTTATTATATTGTTAACACGTAAGACTAATTCCTTACTTGAATAGGGTTTTGTTATGTAATCATCGCTCCCTAACTCTAGGCCTAAAATTCGGTCCAAATCCTGATCCCTTGCCGAGGTAAATAAAACAGGCACATCAGGATATTTTTCACGAATTGCTCTGATTACATCATAACCATTAACATCATCTCCTAACATAATATCTAGTATCCAAACATCAACAGGGTTACCAATATAATTAATAGCATCCGTTCCTTTTTCAAAACAAGTAACTTCATACCCTGCTTTTTCTAGATATAATTTTACAACCGTTTGTAAATCAACTTCATCTTCTACAAAACATATTTTATACATCTTTAAATCACCACCACTAGTATATCATTTATCTATTCATTTATCACCTTCTTTTTACTATTTATCTAATTAACATTAGTAGCTTTATTTGCTTTAATTTATTCATCTATCACTTCCTTTCATGAGTTAAGTGTAGCTAATAAATTTGGTGAAAATATCTAGAAAATGTGGGAAATTGTGGGATTTTTAAATATTATATTAATTATTGGTCATAATAGTTTTAGAGGTGATTTTACTATGTATGAAAAGATTTTTAATAAATTAAAAGCTAATACCGATTTAGTTACACATGAATTTTACCTAGGAAAAAATAAATTAAATCTTATTCATAACGAAGTATTATGTAGTAGTGACTTTATTAATCATTTCATTTTAATGAAACTTACTACTCTAAAAGTAAATATTAATGATGATATTATTACTTTTCTTTATAATAATCTTCCTGATAATACAGTTAAAGTTTTGACTAAGGAAGAGGAAATGCTTGATTATATATATAAAGGTTTTGTACTTATTATTTATCAAGATAAAGCAATAGCGATTGAAGCAAAAGCAACTCTTGATAGAGGAATAAATGATGCTAGTAGTGAAATCACAATTAGAGGTAGTAAAGATGCTTTTAATGAAAATTTTAATACTAACTTAGGTCTTATTAGAAGAAGATTACGAAGTGAAAACTGTTTTAGTGAATCTTTCTTTATTGGAAAAGAATCAAGAACTAAAACAGCTATTGTTTATATGAAAAATATTGCTTCTTCTAATACGGTTAATAAAGTTAAAAGTATTCTTAAAGAGATAAAAATAGATGGTATTATTGATAGTGGTAGTTTAAAAAGTTATTTAGAAGATGATCAAAATTTTCTTTTCCCAACTGTTTTAATGACTGAACGACCTGATAGAGTTAGTCAAGCTCTTCTTGAAGGAAAGGTGTGTATTGTAGTTGATAATTCACCTTATGTTTTAATAACGCCTTCTTTCTTTATTGATTTTTTACATACTCCTGATGATTATTATCAAAAAGCAATTAATGTTAGTTTCATTAGGATAATAAGATTACTTGCTTTTATTATTTCTATTTTTACTCCTGCTTTATATATTGCTCTTACTACCCATAATCAAGAAGCTCTTCCCCTACCTTTTCTTCTTAACTTTATGGCTCAAAGAGAAAGTGTACCTTTCTCTGCCTTAACAGAAGCACTTTTTATGAGTATTTCTTTTGAAATATTAAGAGAAAGTGATATTAGAAAGCAATCATCAACTGGTAGTGCTGTTTCTATTCTTGGTGGTTTAATACTAGGAGATGCAGCTGTATCAGCTGGTATTATCTCCCCTATTATGATTATTGTTATTTCTATATCAGCTATCTCAGGACTTGCTTTTTCTTCCCAAGAAATGATTGCATCTCTTCGTTGGTTACGTTTTTTAATGATGTTCCTTGCTATGTTTTTTGGTATATTTGGTATTTATATAGGCTTCTTATTCCTACTTTCCTCACTAGTTACTACTAAAGCACTAGATTACCCTTACTTCGCTCCCTTTTCTCCATTAATTAAAGAAGAATTAGGAGATAGTATTATTAAACTTAGAAGTAAAAAACGTCTTAAAAGAAATCCCTTACTAACTAAAAATAAGATTCGAGGTGTTAAATGAAAAAAATTATTATACCTATCTTAGTATTATTATTACTTACTGGATATACACCTTATGTTGAAGTTAATGATTTAGTAATTGTTGATATGTTAGGACTGGAAAAAGTTGATAATGATTATATTTTAACTATTAATACGGTCTATGAAGAAAAAGATAATAATGCTACTAAATCTATCTATAAGGATTATGTATTCAAAGGAAAAAGTCTTGGAAAGGTCTTTTTAGAAGCAAAGAAGATTAATACTAAGAAAGCTTATTACGGTCATTTGAAGTTAGTTGTATTTCAAAGTAAGTTATTAGATAAAGAGCTAATTAATTACTTTCAAAAAGAGTTTAAAGAAATGAACTATTTAATCATTGGAACAGATAGTAGAATTAATGATTTATTTAAAAAGTATAATAGTAGCAGTAAAATAATTAAAGCTGTTAATAAGGAGAAAATTAGTAATGCTGATATTCATCTTGCTACTTTTGAAGATTATTTAAAGGATATTGTTAATAAGAAAAGAACTAGTACTTTACCAGTAGTAAGTCTTAATAATAATAACTTAGTAGTAAAAGGTTTAGAAACTTATCAAAAGAATATTCTTCTTTCTAAAGAACAAGCAAAGATTACTTATCTTTTAAATAATAAGATTACTTCTTTTCATCAAAGTATTAAATTAAATGATAAGTATTATGAAGTAGAATTCAATAATGTTAAAACATTATATCAACAAGGTAAAGTTAATTTATTAATGAATATTAAGTGTAGTGATACTTCAAATAAAAAGATTAAAGAGTTAAAGAAAGTGGTAGAAGAATTATTTAGGAAGGAAATTGATGAATTACTAACTTTTCAGAATGATAATAATATTAAGCTAGTATTACCTTCTAATGATATAAATATAATAATTGGAGCTGATTGGAGCTGATAAAAATGATTAAGAATAATCAATTATATATCTTTAGTTTAGTTTTCTTTTTTACCCACTGTTTCTTTCCTTTATATGGTAATAATATTATTAAGGTAAGTGGTAATGATACATTACTCGCTTGTTTAATAGGAGTTATTTTAGATATTATTTTATTTCTATTTTCTAAGAAGTTTATTTATAAAAAGAGAAAACCTAGTTATCTATTAATACCTATTATAATATTTTTTACAATTATTCTTTTAAAAGATACGGCTTTATTTATAAAGAGTAATTTTTTAAGAGAAGGTAATTTATTCTATTTAATTCTTTTACTTATTTTAACATCACTATTAATCTCTAAAAGAGAACTTAATCAGATAGCACATCTTGCTTTTATCTCTTTACTTATCTTCTTTTTCTTATTTTTAATTCAAGTAACTGGAGCAACACATGCTATTGATACTTCTTATTTAGATAGTAACTTCACTTCTTCTAATATTATTAAAGGTGCCTTACTTTTTAGTTGTTATACTTACTTACCATTTCTTCTACTCACTATCTTTCTAACAGATAAAACTAAAAAAATGAGAAAAGCTTATCTTTTAGGATTTCTCTTCTCATTATTAGTTATTATAATTAAATATCTGATGATTGGACTTGGTCCATCATTTCTTCTTAGTAAATATTATGACTATCCTTATATGTTAGTAATGAATAAGATTTCATCATTCTTAATTTTCAATAGATTCTATGCCATTTTTAATATTTTCTTAATTCTTGATAGCACCATTGTCTTAGCTTGTTTATTTTCTTTCTTAAAAGGTTTTATCAAAGAGTTTAAGACTAGTTTTAATTAATACAAAACACTGCATATAAAGGAACTTGTTTGATATTATTTTCAAAACCAAAGTTTTTACTTGATATTCTAATACTATATTTAGGATGATATTTTTCTATATATTCATTCAAGCTTTTACTTGTTGTTCTTCTACCACTTTTAACTTCAACAGGTATGATATTACCATCTATTTTAATTAAGAAATCTATTTCATATTTATTAAAAGTATAATAGTATAATTCTTTAAACTTTGGATAGAATTCACAAGCTATATAGTTTTCAGTTAAAACCCCTTTAAACATTTCATTTTGGTCTAATAAAATTTCACTATAATCCAAGTTAGAAAGTGATCTTAATAAGCCAACATCACTTAAGTAAATTTTAAATTTAGAAGAATTAGCAAAAGCTTTTAATGGAGATTCATTCTTGTCTGTCAAGTCACATTTTAAAACCATATTACTAGCTAATAACCATTCTAAACTGCTTTCATATCTTATTTTTCGTGCATCTTTTACTACTATACTATATTTGAAGGTATTATTTTCTCGTGCTAATTCTTTAGGGATAGCTTTATATATCTGACTGTTCTTAATACTTTCACTATTTTCTGTATATTTATTCATATCAGCTAAGTATGAAGTGATTATTTCATCTTGTAATTCAAAATTAACATGAGATATATTAAAATCGTTTTCTATGAAGTTTTTAATCATTACTGGCATTCCACCCAATACTAGGTATTTTTTATATAAGTCAAGTGCCTTTTCATGAATAGGATTCATTAATGCTTCATTACTAATATAGTGTTTTCTTATTTCTTCAATCAGTTTATTCTCCCCGATAGCAATTAAATATTCTTCAAAATCCATTGGATATAAATATTTAATAACTATTTTTCCCACTGGGAATGATGATTTAAAACGATTAATTTTAACTCCAAGTAAAGAACCTGCACAAATTATTTTGTATGGTTTATCACTCTCACAAAAGTATTTCAATGATGTAATAGCTCTTTCACTTTCTTGAATTTCATCAAAGAAAATAACCGTATTTTCTGGATTAATAATAGTTTTTTTAATAATTTCTATTTTTTCAATTATCACTTCAGGATCAATAGATTCTTCAAATATCTCTCTTATATTATCTTCTTTATCAAAATTAATATAAAGATAATTATCAAAGTTTTCTTTACAAAATTTTTCTATTATATAAGTTTTTCCTGTTTGTCTAGCACCAACCAACATAAGTGGTTTTTTAAATTCTTGTTTCCAACTTAATAAGTCTTTTTCTATTTTTCTGTACATTTGTATCACCTCATCACATTAATAATAGCATTTTTTGTACAAAATGTACATAATTCACTAGTATTTTTCGTACATTTTGTACGTTTTTGCTATTAAATAAAGAAAATGCCTTACGTGAATCTACATCAGAATATTTAAGTTTTACTTTTTATTTTCTTCATTATAATAAATATTAGCAGGAAAACTAGCTACTGAATACTTACTTGGTATTTTTTTCTTATTCATTAATTTTGAATTTTTGTAAACATAAATATAATCAGTAGAACCAAAACAACCATGTATTTTGCTGTTTTCAACATACCTTTCACAACTAGTTTTTTTCTTTATTGTGATACCATTCTTAGTAAGAGTACTCTCATTAGTTTCAATTATGTTTTTAGGAACAACTGGTATTTTAGCATATTCAATTAAGTCCATTTCAGTTGATATTTCTTCAAAATATTTATCACTTATTGCATAAGCAAAATCAGTTTCACCAAGACTACTTGCATTATAAAATACTATAATGGAGCTATTTTTAATTAAATATATTTCTCTAGTTAAGCACATTATAAATAATATTATTGGTAAAAAGATAATAATAAGAAACAAGATAAGTATGTTTTTATTTTTATTAATATCTTCTACTTTCTTTTTCTTGGCAATACAAATTATAATAGCAATTAAATATAAAATTCCCCCAATAAAAGAAATAATCTCTACTAATAAAAACCCAAGGTCTGTTATTATTGAGAAATAATAGCCAATAAAATTTGAACCAATTATAAACAAATATAATATATTAATTATACTACCAATAATGATATATTTATTACGTTTTCTATCTTTGTTTTTAACTGCTAATATTATAGCTAATATTCCTAATAAGGAAATTATTACTGGTACAAAATAAATATAATTTTTAAGTTTCATTTAAAACACCTTTCTATTCTCTTATAAAGACTAAAGGAGGATTTAAAATCTTCCTCCTCCACCGCCTCCACCGAAGCTTCCACCTCCACCGATTGATCCACCAGAGAATCCTCCTCCTGATGAAGATGATGAAGCAGCTATTGAACTTCTTGACGAAGAAATTGCTTGATTAACTGAATGGGAAATACTACTACTTACAGCATAACCAATATAATTAAAATCATTACCATAATAGTATGGATACATATCATTAACATTTTCCATAGAAGCCATTTTTATTTTCATCTGTTTAGATAATTTATCAGCACAACCTAAAACAGTTGCATACACTAAATATTTATCCCAGAAAGGAACTTCTAATAATTCCTTTTCATCAAATCTTGAAAAGTCTTCTAAAAATTTTTTATGGGCCATCCACATTTTATATTCCCTAGCACCGTTTGGAGTATAGTTTTTTTGTCCTCCTATAATAAGAGCAAGAATTGGTCCAATAATGATTGCCATAGTAGCTGGAAAAAATTTAATATCAAAAGTATATCTTAAGAACATTACTAATATACCAAGTAAAGATACAATAACTGCTACTGTCTGTATACCACTCATACTAGCAAAGAATGCTCTTTTTTTACCTTCATTTACTCCTGACTTGATAAATTCATTATATAAAGCAATAATATTTCTTGCATTTAATTCACTAGAACAATACTTTTTAATTTTATTAAGTTCAACACTAGTACCATCACCAATTTTGTCAATAAACATCCTTATTGCTAATTCTTCAGATTGAGTTAAACCAGTTCTTTTATCTTTATCTAAAATAAGTCGATAATTTTTCTTATCAATATCAGTTGCTTCTACTTTCAATACTTTCTTATAAATAAGATTTAATATTGTAGCAGATAAACTCTTTTCTGATACATTTTTATTTAATAAATATTCTAAAACTTCAGGTCCATAATCCCCTGGAAAGTCACGATAATACTCCATAGCAAAATCTGTCTTTTTAGAATCACGTGTCTTCTTAATAGCTAAAACTGTTAGAATAATTACTGCTATATACCAAATAATTGTTACTGTCTTAACAATATCATTTTCTCTTTTGATTTTCTCTCTTATAGCATTTGCTTCATTAGCTAGCTTTGTTTGGTAAGCAATAATATCTTCCTTAGCAGTCATTCCACTAAACTTAGTAGCATTTGGTACTAAATTTTTATTAAATAACATTCTTATACTAACAGCATTATAAGCCCCAACAAAATCTGATGTAGCTAGTGCTTTCTTATTATCTACTCTTTTCATATAACCGTTCAAAGGTCCATGTAACCATGCTCTAAAGTCGCTATCTTCACCAGGTAAATTGACTTGAACTTTAAAGTCTTTAATATTTTCTTCATATTCATTACTAAAAATATTAAAAGCAAATTCAGCTATATCATTATGTACTACTACTACATTAGGAATAGTATATTCAAGATAAAATGCTTCCTTCTTACTAGAAGGATTATAAATAAGTAAGTTAACTCCATTAAAGGTATCTTCATTAGTATAAACACCACTATCACCTTTATTAGCATAATTTACTAATGTAAAATAATTAACAGCATCATTTAAACTATTAAAAGTCAAATTACTTTTACTAACACTAGAAACTTTTAAATCAGTAATACCACTCCCATTATAAATACTACTTCCTTCTAAGTCACTTACTACTCCACTAAACTCTTTAGCATTTCTATTTTTATAATTTATAGTTCTTCTTAAACCATTATAACTACCAGTTAATTCAAATATTTCTTTAACTTTAATACTGCCATCTGTCTTTATATCTATATTACTATAGAATTTTTCTGTCGTTTCCACAGCTTTCACTGTATTAGGACTGAATATAAAGAAACAAGCGATAAGAATAAATAAATATCGTTTTTTCATAGTTCCTCCTAAAAAGACTTGCATCTATAGCAAGTCCTACTCAAATGATACTTTTGGTACTTCCCTATCTTTTTCATCTACTTTAAAGAATGTTTCTTCTTTAAAATGACAAAGATTAGCAACTATATTACTAGGTATAGTTTGTACTTTGTTATTATAAGTAAGTACTGTATCATTATAAAATTGTCTCATCATACTAATCTTATCTTCAGACTCTTTTAAATCTTTTTGTAAACTTACAAAGTTTTCGTTAGCTTTTAGTTCTGGATAAGCTTCAGCTAAGGCAAATAATCTGTTTAATACTCCAGATAATTCTCCATTAGCTTTCATTTCTTCTTCTTTTGTAGAAGCATTAGCTACCGCATTTCTTGCTTTTACAACTTCCTCAAAAGTACTTTTTTCATGTTTAGCATACCCTTTTACAGTTTCTACTAAATTAGGAATAAGATCAGCTCTTCTTTTTAATTGAACATCAATTTGACTCCATTGATCTTTTACTCTATTTCTTAGTCCTACTAATGAATTATAAGTAACAATAAACCATAAAGCTATTAGAACGATAACGATAACAACGATTAACCATACTGGCATCTTCTTTCCCTCCTTACAATTTAAGTATATCTTAATTTTTTAAAAAGCAAAAGCTTTTTTAGTATAATATTCATCAATTTGGTAAAAATATGTCTAGGAGATGATAAATTTATGGATTTAAGTATTAGAAGTCATATTATTAATAATTTTAAGGGTGATAATTTTGATGAATTAAAGCGAGCAATTGATGAATCGATTGCAGAAAATGATGAAGAAACATTACCTGGTATGGGAGTATTTTTAGAACTTATCTGGCAAGGTGCTGATGATAAGTTGAAACAAGAAATGTTGTCCATTATTAAAGAAAAAATTAATAGTTCTAATTAGTAAAAAAATATAGGTGCAGAAAACATCTATATTTATTTTTTGATAAGTTTCTTCTCAGTGTTAAAGTGGTTCATAATATCGATAGCATTATATGAATCTAAGTTTTCCGTAATATCTATCATCTTTTCTTTTGTATCAGCTCTATTAGATGCTAATACTTGATTAGTAAGGATTGTTCCCATTAAATAACTATATTTTGATAAATTATCTTGACTAGTAGAGAAAAGTTCTTCTATCTTACTATCACATACTTCTTTAGCCATATCTTTACTATTAAGTGGCCCTTTATTTTTATACTTATTAATATCTAAAAGCAAAGGAATATATTTATTATAAACAAACAAATTACCATTATTTCTTCTAATTATTATATCTTTAATAATATCTTCGCTATACCCATTAGCAACTAAAAACTCAGCAGCAATATCTTCATAGTAGATAGAAGGAAATTCTTTAAGGTGTGTTGATGGTTCATTTTTTCTAAGAGTAATATAATGAATAAATTCATGAACAAAGGTAAGAAACATTTTAGTAGTACAATCTGATTCAACATAAATTATTCCTTTACTATTTTTATCTCTTTTATAATAAGCACCAGTCTCTACCCCTTCATTATATTTAAACACTATTCGTTTTTCTCTTTTCAACATTTTGTAATTGTTTCTCCACTCATCTGGAGCATTTATATAAGTTAAATATTTATTAAATAAACTATCAAACTCTTTACCTGATAACTTTTCTAATTTAAGATTTTCTCTACTTTCTCCATAGTAAGACTTTATCTTTTGATAGTTTTTACTTTCTTCTTGCATATTATCTAAGAAATATTCAAGGTTATCATAAAACTCAAAATCTGATTTTTCTAAATAATTCGCACCAAAGTCTAATAGATAATTATAAGTATCATACCTAGAAGTTTCTTTCAACCAAGCAAATAGTTTAGTACTATTTTTCTTATTATCTAAATATTTAATTATTTTCTTAACATCAAGTTTATAATACTTACTAGCAAGTAAGAAATTAATTGTATCAACAGAATAAGGATTATCCAACTCAAATAATGGTTTAATGTCAGTAGAAAAACCATTTGATAATAAAGATAGATGTAATACTCTTAAAAAATCCTCATCATTAATCATCTTATCTATTTGAGAATATTTAATCATATCACTTATCATAACATCAACTAAATTATAAAAGTCTTCAATATCTATATGAACATTAGTTTTCAAATTAAAATTCTTAGTTAAGAAAGTATTACGTCTCAAAAAGTCTAAACACCTTTTAACTTCTTTGATTTGATTTTCTTCATATATTATAGTTATTCCATTTTTAGTTACTTGCATACCAGTCACTCCCATTTACGAGCTATTATTATACAGCATTATCAGTCATTTAGACAATATAAAAAGATAGATTAATTAATTCACTAAAATCTTAATCTATCTTTTCTTTTTAATTACTAGGTAGTAGAAACAACATAGGGATTTAAAGCAGTTCCATCTCCCTT
>JAQXHT010000092.1 GCA_029007415.1 bacterium | reverse complement strand
ATATCTACTATTAACTTTTCTTTTTCTAATCTTTCTCTTATTACATCTGCTAAGTTATATTCATCTTCTACAATTAATACTTTCATATTCATCACCATTATTAGTTAATCATTAATTTATTAAATAAATATTAAATTTTTTTCTATTATATTATAGAACGAAAAAGTCTTGTTAAATCATTAGGTTTTATGTTATAATTTACTTGTACCAGTTAGGGGATTAGTTAAATGGTATAATAATGGTCTCCAAAACCACTGTTGGGAGTTCGATTCTCTCATCCCCTGCCATATATTAGTATTTTCGTGCTTTAAATAGAGTTACTGAATTAACATAGTTTATAAAAGGTGTCACTTTTCTTATGATAGTGGCACTTTTTGGTTATAAATCCGTAAAGATTTTTTACCATCTAAAAAAGAAAGAGCCACAAAATTCACTTATAAGTAGGCTCTAAAGAAACTTTTTCTATAATGATAATGTTATAAATTTGAATTATTAATCGTATTCATTTTCTTACTACTTTTTATATTTAAGAAATATACTCATCAAATATATTTCTAATATAAGCATTATTAATCCAAAAACAATGTTTAGTATACTCAGTTGCACCAGTTAATTTATCTGGTACTGGTAATTTACAAGTATCTTTAGCATCTCTTCCGTGAGGTCTAACATGACATACTTTGTTTTCACTCATTCCAACAAAATTAGTTTTTCTAATTCCATTTTCAATAGATTTAACTATATTGCCTGTTTTAATTGTATTATAAGTTTTCTTCCACATATCCATAACTGATGTCTCAATATCAATTTCAGGCATATTCCATAATTTTATTCCTTTAAATACGTATTCTTCATTTTCCATTTTAAAAATAAAGAACATATATTTAGTTGTTTCTAATTCTTCTTTTAAATCACTATCTTCCCAATTTTGATTTACTATTTCAGTATATTTGAAATATGGAAATGATATAGATTCTTTTATTCTCCCATTTTCCTCTATTCTAATTGTTTTAGGAATAATATTGGCTTTTTGAAATTCTTCTGTTTCTGCCAACTTACTTTTAACATTAAGCATTCTACTGACAAGCATACTATTAATATTTTTTGCATTAGAATCTAATCCAAACTCATTCATCAACTCTTTTTGAGTTTTACCTTTATACTTATTAACTACGTTATTTACAAATTCATTAAATGAATTTGATTTATCTTTTAACACTTTTTCAACATTGAAATAATCACCAATATATTTTCTAACAAGTTGAGTCATATATGAACTTTTAAAGCAAAATGCTCTTTGCATTGCTGGAATATCATTAAATGGTTGTTTTCTTAAAGATAAAGCATTCGCTCCCTTTGAGCATGCTCCCAAATACATAGTATCTGCTTCTGATATTTCATGAGCTTTACCATCTTTAATTTTTTTTATTATATAATTCCAATCTTCTTCGATTTGTTTTAAATCCTCATTATTTTCAAGTTCTAATAATTTTTCATTTGTTATTATTAAGTCTTTTTTATCTTTATTTGCTTCCCATAGATACCAAAGTAATTGTATTTTATTATTTTTATACCAAAAATGACTACTTTTAAATTCATTTTTGTATTCACTCATATAATCAATAATATTAAGTACTAGTCTTTCTTTTGCAGATAATTTACCATCTTTTAGTTTTTTATATGGTGTAACTTTTAATTCTATTCCTGCTGGCATAAAATCCGGTTCAGAATCACTATTATTAGCAATACCAAATAAATATCTTTCTATTAATTGACCTAATCCACCTTTATTTTTTTCTTTATCTTCAATTGTAATTACTTCTTCAGTTAAAATATCATTAACTGTTTTTCCAATCGCTGATTTAGATATAACTTCAATTTCTTCTCTGCTATATAATCTTCCTTTTTTCATAAAATCACTACTTTCGATCTTGTTTTTGATTAAAAAATAATATAAAATATTATGTATAAATGTTGATCTTTTCTTGGAATTTTAGTATAATTATTCCTGGTAAAAGCTAAGTTTTTCAATCAATTATATTATAATATAATAAGGAAAATTAAACAATAAGATAGTGTGAAAAGTTTTATGGAAAACTAGTAATACTAGATAAAAAAGATATTAAGATGAAAATCTTGATATAAATCTATCAAAAAAAGATAGAAAAAAATGATCTTTGACAATAGAATTAATAAAAAAAGGCATGATGA